>CALACF010000433.1 GCA_937890245.1 uncultured Flavobacteriales bacterium | reverse complement strand
CCCCAGACCACCACCATCGGCACGCCAGCAGCGGCTCCGGCATGCATCAAGCCCGTATCACCGACCACCAAAACGCGCGCGCTGGCCAGCACAGCAAAACTCTCCAATAAGCTCAGCTCCCCTACCAGGTTGAGCACCCCGCTCTCCTCCAGCTCAACCAACCCTGCAGCCGGCCGATCATCCGGTCCGCCCAACAGCACAACTTCACGACCTGCCGCCTTCAAAGCGCGCACCACCTCCACCCAATGGCTCGCCGGAACGGTCTTGCCTTCATGTGCAGCCCCCACGGCGATTGCAACATAATTGCCGGCCAGCAGTTCACGCCCCGGCCGAACATCAACAGCCGGCAGCTCCGGCAGCTCCAGCCCTCCGAGCGCCACCGCCCCAAAGGCCGCCAAACATTTGGCATAGCGATCGACAATGTGCTGACCCGCCAAATCATTGGCACCACCTCGCACCAGCTTCAACTTGGAAAAGTTCCGTTTGTCGACCCGAAAGGCCAAGGCCCCATCGCGCACCAACGCGCGCCTCACAAACCCTGAACGGGCGCTCGAATGCAGGTCCACCACATAGTGAAAGCCGACCGCCTTTAGAGCCGGCTCCACCTCTGTCGTGGCCCGCTCAATGGTATGCACAACTTGAACCGATTCCAGGCCCTCCACCAAGGGCGCAAAGGCCTTCTTCGTCAAAAAGTGCAACTCGACTTCGCCCTCAATCACATCGTGGAT
Source organism: uncultured Flavobacteriales bacterium (assembly GCA_937890245.1). Classification (GTDB taxonomy): domain Bacteria; phylum Bacteroidota; class Bacteroidia; order Flavobacteriales_D; family Sanyastnellaceae; genus UBA8752. The sequence continues at coordinate 3,289 of CALACF010000433.1, read as the reverse complement.
AGCGCGCAGAACGGGCGTCGTCAACAAGATGTCCCCCATCGAAGAAAAGCGCACGACCAGCACCTTCACCAAAACATTCTCGCTTTCCATTGCGGCGAAAGATAATCCCCATAAAAGCAGAAAGCCGCCCCCTTGTGGGGACGGCTTTCCTTAGCGATTTGGTGTAAACGCTTTCCTCAAGTTCGATCTCACTCTGAGACCAGAAGCTTCTTCACAATTACGTAGTCGTTGCTCGACAGACGCACTTGGTACATTCCGCTAGACATTGAATTTGCATTGATGTCGAGGACATACTGGACGTCAGACGTTGCGTTGCCATCAAACAACTCCTGGACGAATGATCCGTTCATCGTGTAGATGTCAATGCGCAGGCGCATGTTCTCGTTCACGATGAAGCCAAGCTGGCTGTAGTCGTTCGTCGGGTTCGGCATCAATCCAGTGATACGGATCGGATCCTTCAAGCTCGATGAGCCCGTGGTGATCTCGTATGGATTGTGGTTTCCACCAACAACGGTCGTGTTGTCAAGGTTGTTGAACTCACCGGTTCCAGCGTCAGAGTAGGCGAAGTCTGTGGTGTTTCCACAGTCGTCGACAATGCTGTAGCTGTAATCGATCTGCCATCCGAGGCAGCAGTCGAGGTCCATGAAGATGTCTCCCGAAGAAGCAACCGCTCCTTGAGACTCGCCGTCAACAACCAACTCTCCGTTGTAGAAGAACCAAGCGCTCGCGCCGTAGTTCTCGTTCTTGTTGTTGGCACCCTCACCGATCTGCAAACCGTAGTATGCATTCATAGGCTGGTGGGTCAACTCGAACGATGTACCTGCGAGTGAGCCCGTACCTGTCATGGTACCGCTCTCCATCGTGGTGTACATCCACTCCGTCCAGATTTCGATGCCTGGGAAGATCTCAGCGCAATCCTTCTTGTAAGACTGTGCACCTGGCTCATCCAACCACTCGTTCCACGTCAGCACGCTGCCGTAGTTCGCGTCGAAGGTCAATCCAGACGTTCCGTCAGCATTCTCAGCCTCGATTACGATGTGCAATGATCCGTCGTTTCCGACTTCAACAAGGCTTGAGCCTCCGTCAACAATCGTGAAGGACTCCTCCAAGAAGTTGAACATACGGATGGCCTCCGGGGCGCGGTCGTCACAGGTCTCGCCGTTGGCAAGAGTTTCAACATTGCTCGGCATACAGAAGTTGGCGATATCAGCCGTTGGCACATAGCCGCTGGTGTCAGCACCGAAGGTCAAGGCGATGTCGCTGTCACAGTTGTCAGCGTACTCGACGTCACATGAAGTAGGCAACTGAATGAAGTCAAGGATATCGTTGATTCCATTCTCGTTGTCGTCGCCACAAGCGTAGTCGATCGTCTCACCGTTCATCAAGCCACAAGTAGCTGTGAACTGTGGAGCCACCTCATCAAGTACCGTGATGGTCTGCGTGCTGCTCACCGTGTTCTCGTTGCCACAGTCGTCGGTAGCCACTGACGTCCAGGTCCGGACGAAGGTGTAGCTGCCTTCGGCAGTGTCATCGTCAGCCTCACACGTATATGTGTTCTCACTGTCGGCGTGCGTCAACACGTTGCTCACTTCTGAGTCACAGTTGTCAGTCGGCGTCACTTCAGGTGTTCCAGTTGCAGCTGGGCTGCGGTCTGTTGAACAAGCGTCGTCGAGCTGCAGTGTGATGTCAGCAAGCGTCTCGATATCCTGTGAAGGATCGATCTCGTCGAGAACTGTGATATGCTGCGTCACAGACTGGGTCTGCGTGTTGCTGCAATCGTCAGTCACCGTCACCGTAAAGGTCCGGTCGAACTCGAAGCTGCCGTCAAGGGCCATATCGTCACCACCACAAGTGTAGATCGGATTGCTGTCCTCGAAGCCGTGCTCTACCGTCACGTCTGTATCGCAAGCGTCAGACGTCTCGTAAGAAACGTAGCCGAGTGCGTCAGTCGTCATGTCAGCGTTGCACATAGCGTCCAAGTTGATCGTCTGATCCGCTGGAGCCGCAAGGCTCAAGCTTGGCTCGATCTCGTCGGTGACCGTGATGATCTGCACATTCGAGATGACATCTACGTTGTCGCAGTCATCCGTTGCAGTTGCAGTCCATGTACGGTTGAAGGTGTAAGAACCCTCAGCTGTACCGTCGCTTCCGTCACAAGTGTAGACATTCTCGCTGTCCTCGTACGTGATCTGAATAGCCACTGAGCTATCGCAGTTGTCAGTCGCCGTAGAAGTTGCAGCTCCGGCCACAGAAGGTTCTGTGTTCGTAATGCAATCTGCGTCGAGCGTCGTCACGAAGTCACTAGGACAATCGATGGCCACAACTGGGTTGATCTCATCAAGAACCGTGAAGCTCTGGTCGTGTGACTGCTCTGAAGAGTTTCCAGAGTCATCACAAGCAACTGCCGTCCACGTACGTGTGAAGGTGTAAGAACCTTCAGCAGCACCGTCAGCCGCGTTGCAAGTGTACACAGGAGCTGAGTCGCTATGGTAGATGCTAATCGTTACGTCTCCGTCACAATTGTCAGCAGCCGTTGCAGTGACCATGTCCAATGACAGGTCAGCCTCACAAGCAGCGTTCAACATCTCCGTGCGGTCAGCAGGAAAGTTGACATCCATCGTTGGAGCGATAGCGTCTTCCACCGTGATGATGTGCTCACAGAAGCTGTTTGACTTGTAGTTCTCGTTCTCACACATGTCTTCTGCATAGAATACACGGGTGAACTGGTAAGAACCGTTGTGCTCAGCATCCTCTTCGCCGTAGATGTAGTCCGCACCGTCCGTATCACAAGCCGTAGGCAAGTCGATGAACGAAACGTCTTCACTCCACACGTCTGGGTTGTCGTCACAGTTGTCAGTCACTGTAGCCATTCCCGTCACGTCCGTGCTCACATCAGCAGAGCAATCTGCGTCGAGCTGAACAGTGATGGCGTCTGGACAGAAGTCAAACTCAGGAGCCAAGGTGTCGACCGTAGCCACGTACTGGATGACCGTTGGCGCTGCGTTTCCGCAATCGTCATAGGCTGTCCAGATACGGACCCAAGTGCCTGGGCAAGAACCTGAAGTCATGAAGGCGTTCAACACCTCGTAGCTCAAGTCGTCGTCGCAGTTGTCGTCAGCGCGCAATGGCAAGACCGTCACGTCGTACGGATCAGGCATGTCGCCACACGTGATGGCCGCTGGGTAGAGGTCATCCGTGTTGCCGTCAAACAATGGCGTCTCCTCGTCCGTGAAGGTCAAGACCTGGTCGCATGACAAGATTGTGGTGTTGCCACAGTTGTCAACGGCCG
>CALACF010000432.1 GCA_937890245.1 uncultured Flavobacteriales bacterium | reverse complement strand
TTCAAGTTGTTGTCCTTGATTAAGGCGCGCAATCGGTCGAAATAATCGGTCGGGTCGTCCTGCGTCGGGTCGCCCACGAGCATGGCATGCACATCTTCTGGCAATTCGAGCAGGGCCCGGACCAGCACGTCTTGGCCCTTTTTTGGATCGATCCGTCCTACGAGCACCGCGACGAAAACATCTTGCGAGATTCCCATTTCCAGTCTTGCTTCCATCTTTGCCGTCTTGGATTCGGTCGGGGCGTCATACCAGCGGTCGTCCAGTCCGAGCGGGACGATGGCCAAGCGCTCAGATCGCATCGGGGTATTGCGCACCACCTGCTCGGCCAGCCAGTTCAATGGCGTCACCCAGCGATCGATTGCTCCATAGCGCAGCCGATGAATAGGCGATCGCTTGCGCCTGGGAATTTGCATGCCCTGATGAAAGACCAATTTCGTTCCGGACGTGAGGCGGCGACACCAAGCAGCTGTATCCAAATCGCGCGGATCGCGAACCCACAACCAGTCCGCCTGAAATTGCTTCAAGCCAATGGCCCAGGACAGTGCCGATCTAAAATTAAGGTAGCGGCCGCCCTGTCGAATATTGCGCACCTCTAAATGGCCCACGCCATCTTTTGAACCAGCCGCCTCACGGGTAGCCTCGTCGAGCGAGGTCCCCGCCACGCAAACCACGCGAACAACATGCCCCGCCGAGGCCATCCAACGGGCGTGCCGCAGTAAATTCATCTCTAGCCCGCCCCAGCCGGCCGACGTCGAAAGAAAGACGAGGCGCAAGGTCTTCATTTCGCGAACTCAGGTCGAATGGTCAGCTCACTGATTACGCCCCGCCCGCGAGATGTCAGCACGTGCAAAATTTGTTCGGCCACCATTTCAGGTGATAGCCCAGCTGTAAAGTTCGGGCGATACTCTGCTTTGAGCGCCTCGTCCGGCGTCCGCTCGATAAAGGCCGTATCCACGGCCCCGGGGTTGACTACAGAAACGGCGACCTCACCGCGGCAGTCCTGCCGCACAGCTTCTGCCAAAGCAAGCACTGCATGTTTCGTCATACAGTATATCCCGCTGTTCTGAAAAACCTGCCGCGCCGCCACCGACCCAATCAGCACGACCGTCCCCTTGCTCGCCTTCAAATGTGGCAGGGCAGGGTGGATCGTATTCATTACGCCGGTAATATTCACATTTACCATCTCATGCCAATGACTCAATTGGCCATCACCCAAAGGGGCGAAATACCCGATCCCCGCATTCGGAATCACAGCGTCCAGCGTCCCGAATTTCTCATGGGCAAAGTCCACAGCTCGCACCATGGCCTGCGCATCCGTCACATCTGCGGAAAAAGGAAAAACATGGTTGGGCGTCTTTGCAGCCTGGGCCTGCAGCTTCTCGTCTCTGCGCGCCACGGCCACCACGCGATGCCCTTGCGCTGCCAATAACTTCACGCAGGCCTCGCCAATTCCGCTGCTCGCGCCGGTCAATAAAACGTCCATACTTGCCAATTTCCTCAGCAGCAAAAATAGGCCCGAAGCGCTCGCGCCCTCTCATTTCAGTCCAGCTGTCCGCCAATTATATCTCGTCTATATTATCGGAGTATTTGAAGGGGAATAATGTTGTTAGAGATGTTATACATGCATTATACTTATTTTTCGTTGACTGTCCCATATTTTTGATTCGAACCAAATTCCCCTTGCATGTCTATCTCGACTTTTCGCACGCTTGCGTTTGTGGCCTTCGCGGTTATCACAGCGCCTCTTTTTTCTCAAGGCACCTGCGAGATAGAGGGGATTTTTACATCGCCTGCTTTTGAGGAATGCGGTGACGAGCTGCAGCACGATGGCTACCATTACGCCACGGTGCAGATCGGCGATCAATGCTGGTTCCAGGAGAACCTCCGCTCGGAGCATTACCGCGGCGGCGACTCAATTCCGGGCAATTTATCCGATGGGGAATGGTCTACTACGGAAGAAGGCGCGCAGGCTTACTACGACAACGCAGCAGGGAATCTGACCTATTACGGCCGGCTGTACAACTGGTAGGCCGTGAACGATGACCGCGGGCTGTGTCCCAGCGGCTGGCATCTGCCTTCTGACGACCAATGGAAGGTGATGGAGATGGCGCGGGGCATGTCTGAGGCGGACGCCAACGGCACGGGCTGGCGTGGCGATGCTCAAAACGTCGGTGGCCAGATGAAGGAGGCCGACACGGCGCATTGGAATTCTCCAAATATGGGAGCCAATAACTCAAGCAGCTTTACCGGGCTGGATCATGGATATCGAGGGACCAACGGCCATTTCGCCGTTTTGCTCATCGACGGCTACTTCTGGTCGTTGTCCCCCTCGGGAGGCGACGCCTGGGCCCGGATACTGAGCTACGACTAAGCCGGCGTCCACCG
>CALACF010000431.1 GCA_937890245.1 uncultured Flavobacteriales bacterium | reverse complement strand
GCTGGACACGACGTGCGCGGTGCACCGTCTGCTTGTCCTCCTCGCTGAGCTCGTCCATTCCCAAGATGGCAATGATATCCTGCAGCTCAACGTAGCGCTGCAAAGTTTCCTTCACGCGCTCCGCCGTGTTGTAATGTTCCTCTCCTACAATCTCAGGAGTCAAAATCCTAGAAGTTGAATCGAGTGGGTCTACAGCGGGGTAAATACCGAGCGATGCAATTTTCCGCGACAACACCGTGGTGGCATCGAGGTGAGCAAACGTTGTAGCCGGTGCCGGGTCAGTCAAGTCATCAGCTGGGACGTAAACCGCCTGCACTGAAGTGATCGATCCTTTCTTGGTCGAGGTGATGCGCTCCTGCATGGCGCCCATCTCCGTAGCCAATGTTGGCTGGTAACCCACAGCTGAAGGCATTCGGCCCAACAGGGCTGACACCTCAGAACCCGCCTGCGTGAAGCGGAAAATATTGTCGATAAAGAACAGGATGTCTTTTCCCGTGCCCTCCTCGCCGCCATCGCGGAAGTACTCGGCCATCGAAAGGCCTGAAAGGGCAACCCGCGCGCGGGCTCCCGGAGGCTCGTTCATCTGACCAAAGACCAACGTAGCCTGTGAAGTCTCGAGCTTTTCCGTGTCCACTTTAGACAAGTCCCAGCCACCTTCTTCCATGCTCTTCTCAAACGCCTCACCGTAGTTGATAACGCCTGACTCGATCATCTCGCGGAGCAAGTCATTGCCCTCACGTGTACGCTCACCCACACCGGCAAACACTGACAGTCCGTCGTGTCCTTTGGCGATGTTGTTGATCAGCTCCATAATGAGAACCGTCTTGCCAACACCTGCACCGCCGAACAGACCGATCTTACCACCCTTTGAGTAGGGCTCAATCAGGTCGATCACCTTGATGCCCGTATAGAGAATCTCAGTCGAAGTACTCAGCTCGTCGAATTTTGGAGCGGCTTGGTGAATCTCACGGGGACCGTCAGATTTCACTGGGCCAATTCCGTCGATGGCCTCGCCAACAACATTGAACAGACGACCTTTCACACCCTCACCTGTCGGCATGGTGATGCCGCTTCCGAGCGATTTAACCTCCATTCCGCGGCGAAGACCTTCCGTTCCGTCCATGGCAATGGCGCGAATGGTGTCCTCTCCGATGTGCTTTTGGCATTCGAGGATCAAGTCCGAACCTTCTCGAGAAACCGAAAGGGCTTCAAGGATTCTAGGCAAGGCTGCGCCTTCTGGGAAGCTCACATCGACAACTGGGCCGATGACTTGGGCAATGGAACCGGTATTTTGGCTCATTCTCTTTTGTATTACGTACGTAAGACGAGCGGGATAGCTCGCATAAACGCGGCAAAAGTACTCCAAATAAAGACGAATCCAACGGGCGATTTATACACGTGTTTCCAACCGCCAAAAAAAACTGACGCAACGCCATAACCGATGGCCGAAAATCCTGCGTTACTTTGTCGCAAGTGAGGATTCATCAAGGGCTACCTGGTTTCGAGGACGACGTGCACCGCGTGGTGACCCCCGGCACTTTTGACGGTGTGCACTTGGGCCACGCCGCCCTGCTCAAATGGGTGACCGAAAAAGCGGCCGAGCTCGGAGGAGAAAGCGTAATTCTCACCTTCGACCCGCACCCCCGGTTGGTGCTTTTCGGGCCGGATAGCGGGCTCGTTTTGATCGACACCCTGGAAGAACGACTTGAGCGTTTGGCGGCTGCCGGCGTTGACCACGTGGTCGTCGTGCCCTTCGATCGCGCCTTTTCCAGGCTGCGTCCCGTGGAGTACGTCCGCTCCATTTTGGTCGATGGCCTCGGCGTTGGAACCATTGTCGTGGGGCATGACCACAGATTCGGTGCTGGGCGGGAAGGTGATGTGCGGCTTTTATGCGAATGCAGCGAGGCCTTCGGATTCGACGTGCAAGAGATTCCAGCCGAAATTATCGATCAGATTACTGTGAGCAGCACCAAGGTTCGCCGGGCGTTGCAGGGCGGTGACGTTGCGCTGGGGCGGCAATTGCTCGGGCGGCCGTTTTCGCTGCGCGGGACCGTCGTTCGTGGGGCGGGCATCGGGCGGAAGCTCGGATTTCCTACGGCCAACCTCTCGGTCGACAGCCCGTGGAAACTGATACCGGGCGAAGGGGCTTACGCCGTGACAGTTCGCCTGGGTGATGCCTTGAACGCGCCCAGCTGGGGCGGCATGTGCAACATTGGGCGCCGGCCCACCGTGGAAGATGACGGCGACTTAAAAATCGAAGTGCACCTCATTGTAGATGGCCCGCAGTCCCCAGGCCAACCCGACTTGTACGGCCGCCCACTGGTGGTCGACTTCCACGAACGCCTGCGCGATGAACAACAGTTCTCGGGCCGCCAGGCGCTGATGGCACAGCTTGAACAAGATCGCCACCACGCACTGGCGGCCCTGCGAAAATTGGGGCTGCAACTCACCAGCATCATCGCCCTCCTTCTCTGGGCCTGCCCTCAAAATACGGCAGCACAAACCCACGAACACGCCGCCCCAGAATCGGCTACCACTTCGAGCTGGGCCTGGGACACCGCACGGGTTTACACCGATTTTGACGAGGCCTTGATGCGCCCCGAACGCGTGATACGCCTGGACCTGACGCGCGACCGTCTACACGCCCTCGACGCTAGAATTGTCCGCTTCAGCGCCCTGCGCGAACTGGTACTCGACCGAAACAAGTTGACGGGCCTGCCACCGGAACTTCGATGGGTGCAGACCTTGGAACGCATCAGCATCAGCGGCAACCGTCTCCAAGCGTTTCCACGCGTCCTGCTCCAGATCGAGGGACTGCGAGAAATTGACCTATCCGACAATGAAATCGGGGGCATCCCGATGGACATTGATCAGATAAAATCGCTCGAGCAGCTGCACTTGTGGGGAAATGTTTTGGCGCGATTTCCGGCCACCCTCAGCGATATTCCTGGCCTGGTCAAGCTGGATTTGCTGCACAACGAGATGACCGCCGTCGAGCAGGAGTTCCTCAAAACCCTGCTCCCCAACGTGTCCATTGAATTCTCGGATCCATGCCAATGCGATTTTGACGACCACTTCGAATTGGACAACGGGCGCGGCAATGGAAAGGACTGAGCCCCGGGTGCTGGTTCTGACCGGCGTTGAGAATTCAGGAAAGACCACCACCGCCGAAGCCCTCGCTAAACAAACAGGCTGGCCCTTGGTCCGTGAATTTGCCAGGACACACCCCGATGTGCTTCACGGCCAGGCAACGGTGGAGACACTAAAGGCGCTGCACTTGACTTGGAAGACGGCAGTACAGCAAGCAAAGTCAGCAGCGCCTAGAGAGACGCCTTGGGTTATTTGCGACACAGGGCCCCTGGTGCTTGAGGTCTGGGCTGGCGAGGTGTTTGGCGTAGATCTGCAGCTTTCATTTCAAGAAGTTGGGCTGTTTGTCTTGTGCGAGACCTTGCGGGATTGGCATCCAGACCCGCTGCGAAGTTTGCCCGATTTTGAAGACCGGCTGGCACTTCAAGTGTTGTATGCTCAACGCCTCAAACAGCTGGATGCGTCAGGGGCTCCATACATATCTGTGGCTTGCGACCCGGCACAAAAAAGCCGCGTCGAACAAATTGTCGACGCGGCTTTCAATATTTTGTAGTTGCGATCAGCGGATGATGAACTTCACCGGAATCGTGTATTGTACGCTCACCGACTTTCCCTGCTGTCGCCCCGGGACGAACTTCGGAAGGGACTCTACAACGCGGACCGCTTCAGCGTCAAGGCGAGAGTCGACAGGGCGGAGCACGCGTACGTCGCGCACTTCGCCATTCTTGCCCACGACGAAGTAGACAAATACTGTTCCCTGGATGCCGGCGTCCTTGGCGATCGGCGGGTATTTCGTGTTTCTTGATACGTAGCGGATGATCTCCAACTGCGTGCATTGGTGGCGCTCGTCGCCCGTTTTGCTCGTGCAGGGTCCGAAGGCGGGCATGTCCTCAACAATCATGAAGGCGATGTCCTCGTCAACATCGTCTTCTGCCTCTTCGATGACTTCGATTTCGGTATCCTCATCGAGCTCAATGTCCTCAATGACCAATTCCTCTTCAATTTCCTCCTCGTCATCAACAATCTCGATCACCGTTGTTTGCTGGGGAGGCGGAGGGGGTGGTGGCGGCGGAATCACATTCACCGGGATGATCTCGTCCTCGAGCAAATCCGTTTGGAATCCGAGAGCCTTGATGATATTCACATCGTAACTCGTCCAAGCAAGGGCGGCGAGAATAAGAGCGAGAGAAGCCGTGAAGCCAATCGAGCGCAAGGATCCGCGCTTTTGCTCAATATCGGCGTGGGGTGTTTTTCTGGGCTGCATGAGTGGCAAATTAAATCAATTGTTCCGGGCTTTGTTGCGCCGCGAGCATCTCAAATACAGTGCCCAAAATCCAAGCGCCCCAAATCCAGCGCCCAACACGTCGGAAAGCAAGTCTGTCAAATCTGCGCCACGATCTGAAAACACAAGGCATTGGGCCCATTCCAAGCCCGCCCCATAGACGAGAGAGGCGAGCAAAACAGCAAGCACATTGCGCGAAAAAAGTTTGCCGCTGGAGGCGCCCGATCGGGATTGGCCTTTGGTGAGAGCGGTCAAAAGCACGCCCGAGAGCAGGGCAAACATGACCATGTGAAGCAAAGCGTCGAGTCGAATCTGCGCCCACCAAGGGACGGCGTGGAGTTCACCGCCCGGAAGCCCGTGCAGAATCAGCACAATACATCCTGTAAAAAAAGTAGGCGACCAGCGTCTGATTGTGCCCCGTTGCATGCGAGAGAATCAGGCGATCTCAGATGCGTAGTCCTCGGCAGAGAGCAACGCGGCCACCTCATCGGCATCGGCCACCTTGATCTTCACGACCCAGCCTTCGCCGTACGGATCCTCGTTGATGAGGGCCGGACTGTCTTCGAGGTTCGGATTAAACTCGAGCACCTCGCCAGCCACGGGCATGATCATGTCACTGACCGTTTTAACCGCTTCAATCGTACCGAAGACATCTCCAGTTTCGAGCTCATCGCCTTCTGTTTCTACTTCGACAAAAACAATGTCGCCCAACTCGCATTGTGCGAAATGCGTCACACCGATCACGGCGACGTCACCCTCCAAACGAACCCACTCGTGGTCCTTTGAATAACGGAGGTCTTGAGGAATATTCATGGCGCCAAATTAGCGCAACTTTTCATTTCTCAGCAACCTTTTCAATCGACAAATTCACCGCCCTTTACTGCGTCAAATTGAAGCGCAGTGCGATGCCCGTCTTCACATTCGTCGTGGCAAATGATGTCGAGACTTTCGGACGGGTAAGTTGCTCATCGAAGAAGAATTGCAGCATCAACTTCTTGGAAATCTCAAGGTCTGCCGAGAACTTAATGCTGATGATTTTTTGGCCTGCTGTCACCTGATTTTCACGCCCGTCGTCTGTGCCACCACCGATCGGACCACTCACTGAGAGCGGGTCAAGTTTGCGGATAACCGTGGCGTTATCGCGGATCGTCAAATCCATGCGCATCACCAGATCGGTTTGCTGCAGCATTTGTATCGGCAGCTTGCCGCGGGTGCGCAAGAATGGATTTGGAACGTCGGCGATCCGGTAGCCCAATCCCAAGACGAAACTCGAGCTCTTGGTCTCCGTGATCTGGTTGTTCGTCAATCCAAAGTTCACCGTGCGGTCGCGGCGTACTTCCATCTTCACCTGTGGCTCGTTCTCGCCAGCCGTTTTGATGGTCATGTCCAAGCCAATGAGCGGCGACATCTGCTCAGAAATCGTCACTTGGTTGTACTGACGCTGGGTGATATAGTTGCCGAAGCTGCTTTGGTCAAACTCAGTAGGCAGGCCCGAATCTGTCTCTTCGAACGAAAGGTTCGTTACATAGGACGTCGTCATCGTCGAGCGGTAGCTATGCGAAATTGAACAGCGTTTCAAGTGGTTCTTCAACAGCGCACCTTTGGTCAGGCCGTTGTACGTCACGCGCCAGTTGGGCGCCATCTGCGTCTTGAACGGATCGAGGCTCACCTTCGTGGCGTCTTTGCCCGTGTACGCAGCGATAAAGGCCGGGATGGTCACAGCAGAACTCGTTGGGCCCCAGCCCTCGTAATAGCCCGTGGGCTCGGGGTCGCTCAAATTGTAATGCGCCTCATTTTGGCGCTCAGAAATATCGAGTCGGGCCAGCTTGAAGGCCTGCCAGGTTTCGCTCGAGAAATCATCCGCGTCCTCGACAAAGGCCGTTGGCCACGATAAAATCGTCGAGGTAAAATTGCCCGTGTTCTGTGGCGACTGGAATGACCAATCCTGCAAAGCCTCGTCATAACGGAAGAAACTCTGGATATCGCGACTCTCCGTTCGCGTCCCCGTCAACTCTACCTCGAAATCCTTGAATGGCTCCAGCGTGGCCCGGAAATTCAGATTGGAGCTGTAATTCTCCATATAGTTCTGATTTTGATCCGGGTTTGCGATAAGCCAATCGTTGTCCGCGGCCATCAAAGCGAAATCGCCCACCTTCTCACCCGTGAGATCGGTGTTTTGATGGCCCAGCAAGAAGAGCAGGCCCGGCGATTCGAAGGCGTCGTCCATTCCAGCAAAACTCGCCTTGCGAGACAGGTCGAAGCCCGGCACGAGCAAGCCCTCATTTCTCGAGAAGCTTCCGCTAACATTGCGCACTGACATCATCGCCTTGAGCACGAACGTGATCGGGTCGATGATCAGTTCCGGCTTGTCTTTCTTGGGGTCGACCTCGTTGCCGAAGCCGTCGCGGTCCTCGTTGTCGACGTCGTCCTCCTTTGGCTCCTTCTTTTTACGCTTGCCGTCGTTGATGTCCTTCAAGAAGGGGACGGTGTTGTAGAGCGAGAGGAGATTGGCCTGCATATTCAAGCTGATATTGCGCGAATTCTGTACCGTGTGGCCCAGAGAATCCTGGGCAAACGGCGCGCGATCCCAGCGGTAGGTGGCCTGGTAGCGAACGTCGCCCGAGACGAATTTGATCAGCGGAAACTTGTCAAAGGGCAAGCGGTAGCTCGCCGTAATTTGATGGTCGTACGTGGTGACGTCGCCGAAGCCCTCGAGGTTGGCGCGAACAGTGTCGCGGTACCGGTTGTACTCCTCGGTGCCTTCCTGTGCAATCACGCCAGCGGGCTCACCTACCAAGGCCGTCGCGTGGCCAGAATAGTCAAACTTGAGCGCACGTGTCAGGTCGTATTTAACGCGGTAGTCGCGGTCCCAGTTCCACTGTTTGAGCACCTGCGTATTGATCAGCACGCCCGTCTCAACACCGAGCAAGGCCGCAGTGTTGTTGCGCACGCGACTCGTCTCATAGGTCCGGTCCATCGTCGTTCCCATGGAGAGCTGCTTGAAGCCGGGGTAGAAATTGAAATCCGTGAGCCATTTGAGCGCCTGCGAGCGGCTGACGCCCTTGAAGGGTTTCACCTCCTTGGGGCGGCCATTGTAATCGTAGCGGAGACCACCCCTGTAGTTGCGGCGGATATTGCACTCCGTATCGATGTCGCGCTGGTAGTTCTCGGTGTAGGCAAAATTTGCCGAGAGGT
>CALACF010000430.1 GCA_937890245.1 uncultured Flavobacteriales bacterium | reverse complement strand
AAGATCTCGGGGGTGCTCATCGAGACGACTTGGCGCGGAAAGGAAATGGCGAGCGCTGTTGTGGGCATGGGCTTGAATATGGGCGGGCAGCCCCCCTATCCAAACGCCACTTCGCTCGAGGCGGCTGGCCTTGGATGCCTGAAAGTTGACGTTGTGGAGCAGCTCGTCTTGGAGGCCTTGGCCGCGCGATTGGACCGGACCGACGGGCCTGCAGCATTGATCGCCGCCTACAATGCAAAGCTGTTTGGACAAGGGCAAGCCCAACGCTGGATGCTAGATGGCGAAGAGGTGCGAGGCGTTTTAGATCACATAGACATCGAAGGTCGGATGTGGCTCAAAGGCGACAGGCGAGCTTACGTCCCAGGCGAGGCCTCATGGCTCGGCTTCGAGCCTGACTGCTCTCGGCGCATTTCCCAGACGTAGAAACCCACGCAACCGATCAGGCACAGCATGATGGCCGTGACTTCAGGCCAATGCTCAATTGGCTTAACCCAAATCTCATCCAACAGATCCCAGCGCCCCATCACCTCGACGAAATTCCAGAAAATGATGACGGTCGGTACCGCGTATCGGATGGCGTAATCAAATTGTTGGATGCGCAGGAGTCGTAAAAACAGGTAGCCCGACCAGGCCAATGAACCGAAGGCTACGATGTAGGTCAGCGGATGATTTTGGCCTGCGATGTCCTTGTCGTAAACGAGCAACAGGACGATGTAAAAGGTCCACAGCAGCATCGTGGTTTCGATGAAGGTGGTCACCGATACAAATTTTCCCCCGCGATCCAAGGCCTTGGTTCCGATGTGAATACCGAATATCTTCTGCACCCAGATGAGGAATTGGCATCGGGTTTTGGAAGAAACGAAGAACATCAAAATTGTCGAGAGCAATCCGAGTGAGGAAAGCATCACCAGGTACTCTGGCTTGGTGGCGACTTCGCCGTCCTCGATCAGCGGTGAGACGTTGAGTTTATGGGCGATCCAGACAAATGAGAACTCGACCCAGCCAGTCCAGACGATGACGCCGCCAAGGAGGCCCAGTATGGTGGCCGCTTTTTGGTTGGCATCCATCCGGATTCCGAGGAAGACGAGTAGCAGGCCGATGACGCCGATGACAAAGGCTGCGGCCAGGGCGTCGCCCTGGAAAATCACTTCCGTCAAGACCATCAGCGCGTGGCCGATGGGCATGAGGAGCAAGACGATCAGGAAGGCAAAGACGCCGGCCTGGATTTTCCTCAGATGCATCAGACGGGGAACTGCCGCGAGAGCGACTTAACGATGTGCGTGAAGAGCGCGTTGAGCGGCTTCTGGGCCATCATCTTGAGGAACGGGTTCAGGTCGGCACAGCACAGAACTTGAGCGGAACTTCCGGCCTCGTTTTTGGCAGTAGAAATGATCAAGTGGAACGCAAACGGGGCGCCGCCGCCTTCGAGGCGCAGGGTACCGTCCGGTTCCCAGCTGCGATCGTCCGGGCGCGTCAATTCAATTTTGACGCCGCCTTGAATGGTGAACTTTGCTGATGTTGTCGTGCCGACGAAGTCCTTCACCTTGCCCTCTGGGAGCAAGGGTCCTAAATTTTGGAGGTCCAGCAAATGCAACTGGAGCTTGGA
>CALACF010000429.1 GCA_937890245.1 uncultured Flavobacteriales bacterium | reverse complement strand
GCGAAGGCGAGGGCGAAGGCGAAGGCGAGGGCGAAGGCGAAGGCGAAGGCGAAATAGCCGACCCTGTAATTGGCTGCACTGAGGCATCGGCCTGCAACTTCAGCGCCACTGCAACGGAAGACAGCGGCAACTGCATTTTTGCAGCAGCGGGACTGGACTGCTACGGCAACCCCGCAGCGGCATATGACGGCATGACCGAGGGGCCGAGCGGAAACGGAAATGGCGAAGGCAACGGTGAAGGTGAATTGGATGGGGTGTCCGATTTGGAATTGGCCTCAAGCCAATGGAGCCTGGCGCCCAACCCCACCGCCTCGGGCCAACTGACGGCCTTGGGGCTGCCCGCAACAGGGCGTTACGCGCTCGTAGTTATGGACGCTACAGGCCGACTGATCGCCAAGAACACATTGGAAGCCCTGCCATTCGGTGGCGGTGCTCGCATCGACTGGACCGGTTGGACCTTGCCTGCAGGCTGCTACTTGATCGGCTTGTTTCCCGCTTCACGCCCAGGCAGCCACCTGCCCTTCCAGCGCCTGACAATTCGCTGATCTATTACCGGCTCCCCCCCCCTGTAATCAAAGAGGGTAAACCAATTCAACCCGCTGGTTACAAAGCGTCAAATCGGTTGAATCCGCGCGCAAATCTTCGCTCTGGTAAACCTCGAATGGCCAGCCCTGAAGGGTGTGGGAATGCGTGGCTGCGTTGGCATACAAATCACCCCAGGCGTCGCCCGTCAAATATTGCGGCCCATAGTGCTTGATGCGCCAGGCTGGGCCCGCACCGAGCCGGTAAACCGTGAGATGGCTCACGTCAAGTTGGTCATTTTGGTCGTCCTCGTTGATCGGCAGGCAGTACAACAAGTCGAGCCCCGCGGTCATGGGATCGTACCCAGCGATAAAAACAGTCATTGGGGCCAGCTTCACCGCTTCGGCATGCGCGGCGCCGAACTGATTTTCATGGAGCTCCAGAAGTTGCGCATGCATCCGCCGGCTGTGCGCCCCACCCTTCAAGTCCGCATCCAAAATATTGCGCACCATCAATCCAGCAAATAGCTGTTCCTCAATGCTATAAGACGCAACTCTTTGCCAATCCGGCCCTTTCACGTACAGTAGCAATGCAGCAAGCCCGTCCTCATGGGATTGGGCAATCTGCTTCGCTTCCCCGCGCAAAACAAGCAAGCCCCGCGTCAAGAAAGGCACCTCGTCTTGAACGTATTCCCATGTGACCCGCGTGGTCTCAGCCGCCCTAGCACGCTCAAAGTACCAGTGCTCCTCCCAGGCCAACCAGTCTCCGAGCGACACCTTGAGCACGACGCTTTTGCAGTCCGTTGACAGCACACTGTAATTGGATGCGCGCTCCACAAAGGGCGACCAATTCGCCCAGCGATCCAGCTCGACAACGCTGCTCCGGACGCGGCTCAAGGGCGCATCGAAATCTGCAGACGCCTCAACGTGCACGCGATCCGGGCCCGCAACGCACAGGAACAAGTAGCCACCGAGCAAGACCCCTAACACGGGCAATATCAAGCGAATCCAGTTCACGGCTTGAGCTCTCTTACCTCGCCCATGCGGCTGTCTCGGCGCTTGAAAACGCGCACAATGAAGAATTCGCTCCACAACCCGCGGCCGTATGCGATCAACTGGGTGAACGCAGCTCTGACGGATAGAACGGCAATGCGGGCGCTGCCAGTTTTTCGCCAAGCATCAATGAAAATAGCAGCAGTGAAAAGGGCGATGGGGGCGCTCCACAGCATGGCAATGCGTTGGCCAGAAGCCAGGTCGCAGCTGAAGGCCAGCGCCCATACGACGGGTACAGACATCACGTAAAGCCAGAAAATCGTTGGGAATACGTGCACAGGGCGCAGCTGCTCAGGATAGAACGAAGCGACATTGATGCGTGCCGTTCCAAAGAAGCGCAGCTGGGTGTAGAACTGGGAAAAGCTGGTTCGGCGCTTGTGGAAGACGTGGGCGGCTGGGATTAGTACGGATCGAAAACCGAGCTTGATTGTACGCACGCTGAACTCGATGTCTTCGCCCTTCACTGTGATGCGGTAGCCGCCTGTGGCTTCCCAAACACGTCGAGAAATTCCCATGTTAAAGCTGCGTGGGTTGTAGGTCTCTAGCTGTTTCTCACGTCCTCTAATGCCACCAGTCGTGAAGTACGATGTCATGCTGTACGAGATGGCCTTTTGGACGTCTGTGAAATCGGGATGGGCCGCGTCGGGGCCTCCGTATACATCGACGGTGCCCCCGCGATCGGTGGCGTGCACCTCCAGAAAGTTCGACACCACCTCAAAGTAGGCAGCAGGGATGATGCAGTCGGAATCGAAGACCACGAACCACTCCCCGCGGGCCCGTTCGAAGCCGTAATTTCTGGCGAAACCCTGGCGAGAATTGGGCTTAAAGAAATAGTGAATGTCGAGGCGGTCGGCGAAACCCTCGACAATTTCACGGGCATCCACGGTGGAGCCATCCTCTACGATAAGCACCTCAAAATCGGTGTACGTCTGCAGCGTTAGGCTTTCGAGGAGCTCCCGAATCTCGTCGGGGCGGTTGAACAGGGGGATGATGGCCGAAAATCGCACGGCCGCGAAGTTAACACCCACAGCCTTGCCCTATCTTGGCTGGCTTCAAACCACTTCTCCCATGATCACCGCCGATGCCCCGATGCTGGGCTTGCTCCTCGCCTGCCTCGCACTGGTTTTCCACACCGCTCGCCTCGAGCGTTTTGCGAAATTTTACCGCATCGTCCCCGCCCTGCTCATGGCCTATTTTCTGCCGGCTATCCTAAATTCGACAGGCATTATTCACGCCGGCGAAGGGAGCCAACTTTACTATGTTGCCTCGCGGTATCTGCTGCCAGCCAGTCTGATCCTTTTCTGCCTAAGTATTGATTTGAAGGGCATCATAAACCTGGGTCCCAAGGCATTAATCATGTTTTTCACGGCCACCGTTGGCATCATGATCGGCGGGCCAATTGCACTCTGGCTCGTGTCAAACTTCCGACCGGACGTACTCGGTGGTGACGCCCCAGATGCGCTTTGGCGCGGTCTCTCGACCGTTGCGGGCAGTTGGATTGGCGGTGGTGCCAACCAAACGGCGCTCAAAGAAATCTCCCATGTTCAGGACGACCAGTTCAGCGTCATGATCATCGTCGATGTCTTCGTTGCCAACCTGTGGATGCCCTTCCTGCTCATCGGAGCGGGCATGACAGAAAAAATTGACCGCTGGCTCAAGGCCGATGCCTCGGCTGTGGACGCACTGAAAAAGAAGGTCGAGGACTACCAATCCAGCATTGCCCGCATCCCTAGTTTCAACGAC
>CALACF010000428.1 GCA_937890245.1 uncultured Flavobacteriales bacterium | reverse complement strand
GATGACGACAGAGGCTCCAATTCCATAGAGCTTCTGCATGAATTGCTTCCAAGCCTTGCTTCCGGGCTTGAATCCAGTGGGTTCTTCGATCATAATTTCTTGCAGGTTTTGAGTTTAGAAGCTTAGGGCGGCCTATGGGTTTCACGCTAGAGGGCCGCCAGCCAATGATATAGGTTTAATTAAAGTCTTCGGGGGTAACGTTCTTTCCGCGTCCCAAGTATGACATGGCTGAGCGGAATCCGATGTATGACTTCGCGGTATCTTGATATTCAAATGAGCGTGTGCCGACTTGGCAGTAGTAGCCAATGTCCTTCCAGCTACCGCCACGGATGACCTTGCGCTTGAGTGAAGGTGGATCGTCCACTTTTGCATTGTAGTCGTACTCCGAACTCATGTCGTGAGAGAAATCGTAGACTGTTTCGTCAAATGCGGTGTTGGTCCACTCTGCAACGTTTCCAGCCATCTGAAAGAGGCCGTAGTCGTTGGCGGAGTATGATTCAATGGGTACGGTATAACAACCGGCGTCCTCGACATAGTCACCCCGCATGGGCTTGAAGTTTGCCAACGGGCAACCCATGATGTTCCTGATGTAAGGTCCGCCCCAAGGGTAGGGTGCAAGTTCCAGTCCGCCACGCGCAGCAAACTCCCATTCTGCCTCACTTGGCAAGCGGAATTTCTGTACGATGGTCTCGCCATTGTTCATGTGGTAGGTCGAGAGCAACTGGGTTCTCCAGGCGTTGAAGGCCTTTGCCTGTCCCCAAGAAACGCCGACAACAGGGTAGTTGTCATATGCAGGATGCCAGAAGTAGGTCTCTGCGAGCGGCTCGTTAAAGCCATATGAGAAGTCGCGGATCCAGCACAACGTGTCTGGATAAACGGGTACATTTTCCTCAATGATGAATTGAGACCGGTCGGAGTGTCCCCTAACTGAGTAGAGCTGGCCAAGTGAGTTTTGCTCACCATATTCTTCATCGAGGCCAGACTTGCGAGAGGCATCTTGTAGGTTGATCCACCAATACTTGTAGTTCAGTTTGCGCGTATTCAGCTGTGCGCGGTCGTAAAACCGGTCGGATCCTTGCAGAAAAAACTCGTCGTAAAGCAGGTCAAAGACATCTTCATCCTCCCAATCGATTTCCTCGTCCCACCTCAAGATGTAGCCTTTCTTGATGAAGCGGTCGAGTTCTCGGCCCTGTGCGTCTTCCGTGTAGAAAAACCGCTCGTCATCGTTCTGAGCGAGCATGTCGCGGTACAGTGAATCACGTACCCAGTAGACAAACTGGCGGTACTCGTTGTTAGAGATTTCTGTGACGTCCATGTAAAATGGCGGGATGGTCACGGTTTTGGATCGCGCGTTCAGCGCGTACGGGACATCCTGATCACTTGGACCCATTGTATACGATCCGAAGTGGATGTAGTTCATCCCGTAAGGGTTGATTTGCATCCAATCCTCACGGTCTTGTACACCAACAACTTCGCCCATTGGACCGGCATAACATCCGGTAAGGGCGACGATGCAGATGGCTATAATCGCAGCGTTTTTCATGGTTTCAATTCCTTTTCAAGTTGACATAGACGTGGCTTGCAGGCTTAGCGTCTACGCACAATTCAACGAGGCGGTTGCGTTTCCTATTGTCCTGATTCACAGGAAGCGTGGATTTGCATGCCGCGATTGCATGGGGATTTTCTCGAAGTCGAACATATAAGATACGAAAACTTCGTGGGAACCTGAGCTGTAATTCGCAAGTTCTGAAAGTGTCGCATCGTAAGAATAGCCCAAGCGGAAGATCTGCTCGCTCCGGCTGGTCTTGTCCGATTTGTTCATGCCGTACTCAAATCCGATCACAGGAGCGATCGCATCGCCTGGGCGGAAGCTGATTCCTCCGAAGAGCATGTCGTTGTACAATACGTTGGCGTGGATGTCCAGTGCCGTGGCATTCAGGTCGGTTTTGACAAGCATGTGCGTCCGAAGGCGCAAACCGGCGCTGCCCAAATCCTGCTCGTATCCACCTTGTAAGTACAGGTGGCGAACGCTGGAAATGTTCAAGTCTGAAAGATCCGAAGCCGCCAAACGCGTGGTGCTCAATCCCAAGTAGTAGCTGTCTGGCTTGCTATACACAACACCCAAATCCACATCGACAGTCGATCCGCTTTGCTCGTTCATAGGGATCACCGGGTCGTTGTCGTCGATGAACACCCATTCGTTTCCGAGCGTCTTGCCCATGTAGTTCACGGCAAGACCCATGCTCAGGATCGCGCCTTGTGCGTTGGGTGCCATGTGGTATCCATAGGCCAATTTCATAACGGTGTTCTCCTCTTGGCCGAGAATGTCCTGGAAAAAAGACAAGCCGATGCCACCGGGAATAAACCCGAGCTTTCCGCTGTATTGGAACATTGCCGTCTTGGGGTCACGGTTCAATCCATCCCACTGGTCGCGATAGAATGCAGACACATACTGAAGACGCTCTGCACCGGCAAAAGCTGGATTAAAAGACAGGCGGTCTTCATAGAACTGCGTGAATTGAGGGTCCTGTTGTGCGTAAAGCGCAGAAAGAGCGGTGCAGCAAAACACGGTAAGGAGCAGTTTTCTCATCTTAATACGCTGGTTTTCAAATTTCTAGGTGCAGTTTCCCTAAAACGGGAGGGGCTAATATACCCAAATTGGCTTTGCTTGTGACGCGAGTCCAAATCAGCCGAGTTTTTGATAGGTGCGCCACCATCGATCGGGCAGCTCGCCTTCGGCTGCTTTCACGTAGTCATCGTAGGTGCACGGGACCAAATGAAGGCGCCCTTTTTTGTTTACAGGCGACGGTGCGGGGACGTCCATCCACCACCGGTCGCTCTGTGGACTTTTATAGAAAACCACTTCGTGTCCGGCCTGTTTTAAGTCGACGCGGTACTTGATGTACTCGCCAGCCGACCCGCGGGGGTAATCGCCGATGCGTTCCATGACGCCCTCTAGGAAGCACCAGATGCTTTGAGCGGCAAGCCGCGCCGAGCGGCCCTCACCATCTCGGTTGGGGTCGAGTTCGAAGAGGCCGAAACTCGTAACCCGGTCGCTGAATCCCGCATATCGGGCCAACTGACAAAACTGCTCTCCGTAGAGTCCGTTGGGGCTTGCCGAATCCTGGGCAGGATGATCGGATGCGCGCACAACACCCAAATCCAAGCTGACCAAGTCGGCATGGCGAATAATCGGCTCGGCGACTCGCAGGTCGGCCATCAGATCGCCCAGTCGCACCGGGTCAAAATGCATGCGCTGCATCAGCTGCAACAGATCGCCGTCGATCAAATATCGCTGATGGCCCAGGTTGGTGTAGTCAAAAAGGCGGCCGCCCGTTGCCAAAATCAAATCGTTCAGCCAATTTCCGCTGTCGGTTTTCGTAGGGTCGCCCCCAAAATCGAGCCTGGCGTCGGCCGTGACGATATTGACAGGCCGACCTTGGCCTTCATATGCGTCGTACATCGCAGAGGACAGCGACTGGGAACCGCCCAAGACGATCGGCAGGATGTCTGCCGCCATCAAATCTGCGCAAATCTCGCGAAGCGCGGCTCGTGTGTCTTCTGGGCGCTCCCCCGCCATGAGGTTCCCCAAATCGACGACGCGCTTCCAGTTGTCAGGCGGCGTCAGCCGGTAAAGCTCCCGTCGAATCGCCTCCGGCGCTCGATCGGTCTGGGCCCCATCAACGGACCCGCGCCGGTCCACCACACCTACGATGGCTGCAACAGCCCCCTCAAGGTCCGGTCGGTCCCCCGTGCGATGAATGCTCAGAACTTCCCGAAGATTGTCCACCCCGCCGTCGGGTTGTACCTCGTCCATGAGACCGGCTTCCGTCGGACTCAACCAATCATACACGCTTTGCATGCCGCAATTTACGCTTTGGGCTTCGCTTTGGGCTTGGCCTTCTTTGCCGTCTTCTTAACAGCCGTCTTCTTAACAGCGGTCTTCTTATCTGCACCCTTGCGTCCACGCTTCGGACGGGTCTTGTCAATCTCGATCAATTCCTGGGCGCGCTCCCATGTCATCTTCGGAATCTCCTTCTCCTCTTTCGGAATCTTCACGTTGTCCTTTCCATTCTTGATGTATGGACCCCAGCGACCTTCGATGATGCGGACGTCCTCGCTCTCTTCAAACACCCTTATCAGCGCTGCGGCGTCCTTGGCAATCTTTTCCTCAATCAACTCCACGGCCCGGTCGAGCTCAATCGTGTATGGCGAATCGTCGCTGTCCTTGTGGATCGAAACGAACTTGCCATCGTGGCGGATATACGGACCGAACCGCCCAATAGCAGCCACCACCTTCTTCTCCTGGAACAGCCCCAAGTCGCGAGGCAACTTGAACAACTCCAGCGCATCCTCGAGCGTCAACGTCTCGATGTTCTGGCCCTTCAAGAGCGAGGCAAACGTCTTCTCTTCGTCTTCTGGCGTTCCGATCTGGGCGATGGGTCCGAAACGGCCAATGCGCACTAAAATGGTCTTGCCCGATTCGGGGTGCACGCCTAAAATGCGCTCGCCAGAAGCCCGTTCGGCGTTCTCGGTTGTAAGCTCCACTTGGTCGTGAAAAGGCTTGTAGAAGGCCTTGATCATGTCTTGCCACGCCTTGTTTCCCAATGCGATTTCGTCAAATTCCTCCTCGACCCGTGCCGTGAATTGCTTGTCGATCACCTGGGAAAAGTGCTCGACCAAAAAGTCGGTCACCACCATCCCAATGTCCGTGGGGAACATCTTGTTGCGTTCGCTGCCAGCCATCTCAACTTCCTCGCGCTGTTCAATCTGACCGTCAGCCATCAGTTCGAGTACCTCGTACTTCCGTTCCTTTCCGTCGCGGTCCTCCTTGACGACGTAGTTCCTGCGCTGGACCGTGTCAATCGTCGAGGCGTAGGTTGAAGGTCGGCCGATGCCGAGCTCTTCCATCTCCTTCACCAAGCTCGCCTCCGTGAAACGCGCTTTGGCTTTCGTGAATCGTTGGGGTTGCCAACAGCGAAAGCAGGTCGAGCGCATCGCCCTCCTCCATCGCTGGAAGTTGACCATCTTGCTCTTTGTCTTCGTCATCCGTACCCTCCTGGTACACCTTGATGAAGCCGGCAAACTTGATTACCTCGCCGCGGGCTACAAGTTTTTCTTCCCTTCCGGGTAGGCCAATTTCAACGGCGGTTTTCTCAATCGTCGCATCTGCCATTTGCGAGGCGAGGGTGCGCTTGAAAATGAGGTCGTATAATTTCTGCGCATCGCGGTCGCCCTTGCCGTCTGGCACGGACATGTCCGTGGGACGGCAGGCCTCGTGCGCCTCCTGGGCACCCGGGCTTTTCGAGCTGAACTTGCGCCGGGTGGCGTAGTCAGATCCGTAGGTCTGTCCGATAAAGTCTGCGGCTGCGTCCAAGGCCAGGTCACTCAAGTTCGTCGAGTCGGTACGCATGTAGGTGATTTGGCCGCTTTCGTAAAGCTTCTGGGCCACGCCCATCGTCCGCTGGACGCCGAAACCGAGCTTTCGCGAGGCCTCCTGCTGAAGCGTTGACGTGGTGAACGGCGCCTTTGGCTTGCGCTGGATGGGCTTGCGGGTCAATGAGTCGACCTTCAAGTTTGCTCCGTGGGCAGCCGCCAAGATGGCGCGCCCTCCGTCCAATTCGCTCGGCTTCTTGTTGAGTTCAGCTTTGAAGCCGACGCCGTGGGCGGCCAGCTTGGCTGTCACGCGGAAATGACTTGACGCTTGGTGCGCCATGATTTCGCGCTCCCGCTCCACGATGATTCGCACGGCGACACTTTGCACGCGGCCCGCTGAGAGGCCCGGCTTGATCTTCTTCCAGAGCACCGGCGACAATTCAAAGCCGACCAATCGGTCCAGCACCCGACGCGCTTGTTGGGCGTCGACGAGCGGCATGTTCACCTTGCGCGGGTTTTTCACTGCAGCCAAAATCGCAGGCTTGGTGATCTCGTGAAAGACAATGCGGCGCGTCTTGTTCTCGTCCAAATTCAGGGCCTGCTGTAAATGCCAGCTGATGGCTTCTCCCTCGCGGTCCTCATCCGTTGCGAGCCACACCAAGTCTGCTGCCTTGGCGTACTTCTTCAGGGCGGCGAAATTCTTCTTGTCCGCCGTCAGCTCGTACTTCGGCTCGAAGCCGTTGTCGATGTCAATCGCCGTATTCCCCTTGGGCAGGTCGCGGATGTGACCGAGGCTGGACAGTACTTTAAAATCGGGGCCGAGGTAGCCTTCAATGGTCTTTGCCTTGGCGGGCGACTCGACGATGACAAGATTTGCAGACATATATAAGGAGCGATTGATCTTTGTTACAAGCGGCGCAAAGAAAAAGCCAATTTCCCATCGCTCCAACACGCGGCCCACAGATTGCATCATCCCCCTACGGGGGGTAAGTCATTTATTTTTCGAACCCAATTTTTTGTAGGCGGTTGACTGACACGATGTCAGTTTGGCATATTTTTGCCTCCACATGTCTGTACGCGAAGGAGAACAAACCATTGATGAGACCCGCCAAGGCGAGTCGTTTGCCCCGATTACCGGCGAGAGTTCGGGCGAATCGCGCAAGCTTTATCTTGAGAGTTACGGGTGTGCGATGAATTTCTCTGACTCTGAAATCGTGGTGAGTATCCTGAGCGATGCTGGTTTCGTCACAACCCAGGATGCCGACGAAGCAGACTTGGTGCTGATCAACACCTGTTCGATTCGCGACAATGCCGAGAAGCGGATTCGCAATCGATTGCAGCATTTGAAGCGCCAGAAAAGATTGAAACCAGCGTTGAAAATTGGCATACTCGGCTGCATGGCAGAGCGTCTCCGGGACCAACTTCTCGAAGAAGAACAGCTCGTCGATATGGTCGTCGGGCCGGATGCTTATCGCGATCTGCCACGGCTTTTTGAGGAAGTGAGCACGGGGCAGAAGGCGGTGAATACGCTGCTGAGTCGTGAGGAAACGTACGCTGAAATTGAGCCGGTTCGCCTGGACAAAAACGGGGTGACGTCGTTTGTGAGCATCATGCGCGGTTGCGATAATATGTGCACCTTTTGCGTCGTGCCATTCACCCGAGGGCGGGAACGCAGTCGAGACCCGCAAAGTATTGTGGCGGAGTGCCATACGTTGTTTGAAAAGGGCTATCGTGAGGTGACGCTTTTGGGCCAGAATGTGGATTCGTATAAATGGAATTTGGACAACAAGGGGCAGGTGAAGGACCCCGCGGTGCCGGTGGTGCGCTTCGCCGATTTGCTGATCCTCGTTGCGGCGGTTAATCCGGATTTGCGCGTGCGTTTTTCCACGTCCCATCCAAAGGATATGACGGATGATGTCTTGTTGGCCATGGCGTCTCATACCAATCTATGCAAGTACATCCACCTGCCCGTGCAGAGTGGCAACAGCGATGTGCTCAAACGAATGAACCGAGGGTACACCCGGGAATGGTACCTCGACCGCGTGGCGGCGATCCGACGGATTATGCCCGCGTGTGCCATCTCCACGGACGTGATCAGTGGGTTTTGCGGAGAAACATTGGCCGAGCATGAGTCGACGCTGTCGTTGATGCGCGAGGTGCGCTACGACATGGCGTTCATGTTCAAGTACAGCGAACGTCCACGCACCTTGGCAGAGCGCAAGTTCGAAGATGACGTAACCGATGAGGAAAAGGGGCGCAGGTTGCAGGAGGTGATAGACCTACAAAGCAGCCATGCGCGCGCGCGGATCACCGATCAAGTCGGCCCCATTTATAAGGTACTGATCGAGGGCACAAGCCGCAAATCGGAAGACGAACTCTTCGGCCGCAATACATTCAATGGGGTGCTCGTTTTTGCACGCGGACAACACCAAGTCGGCCAGTACGTCTTTGTTCGGGCCAGCTCAGCGACGGGCGTTACGCTCCATGGGGAGGTCGTCAGCGAGGCGATCGCAAACGAGGAGGGGTACGTGGAGTGAAATTGGGATAGCGCAAATTCGGCAAGCGATGGGCAGCAGCATTCAAGCGGTAAAAAACAGGTACGGAATCGTCGGCAATGACGCGGCCTTGCTGCGCGCAATTCAGACTGCGATGCAGGTGGCGCCTGCAGATATCACGGTGCTGATTCGCGGGGAAAGCGGCACGGGCAAGGAATCAATGCCCAAGATTATTCACGGCGCTTCGATGCGTCGACATGGGAAGTACATCGCTGTGAACTGTGCAGCCATCCCCGAGGGCACGATTGATTCTGAGCTGTTCGGACATGAGAAGGGAGCGTTCACGGGCGCACATGAGGCGAGAAAGGGGTACTTTGAAGAGGCAGATGGGGGGACGATATTCCTTGACGAGGTAGGTGAGTTGCCGCGGCCGACGCAAG
>CALACF010000427.1 GCA_937890245.1 uncultured Flavobacteriales bacterium | reverse complement strand
CCAAGGTGCCAGTGATGATATCGACGCGGCCCAGGGCCTCGCCGAGTTCAACTGAGCCGCGGCCCGTCGCTCCGATAAAGCCCGTGGCGTGGCATTCGTCGACCATGACGAGTGCGTCATATTTGTCTGCCAAGTCACAGATGGCGCCGATCTGGGCGACGTAGCCGTCCATGGAAAACACGCCGTCGGTGACGATGATTTTAAAGCGCGCACCCGCCGCGCAGGCGGCCTGAAGCTGCAGCTCCAAATCGGCCATGTCGTTGTTTTTGAAGCGGTAGCGTGCCGCTTTACACAGCCGAACTCCATCGATGATGGAGGCGTGGTTGAGCGCATCGGAGATGATCGCATCTTCCTTGCCGAGCAGGGGCTCGAAAACCCCGCCGTTTGCGTCAAAGGCCGCAGCATACAAGATCGTGTCGTCGGTGTGGTGAAAGTCGGAGATGCACTGCTCGAGCTCCTTGTGGATATCCTGGGTCCCGCAAATAAATCGCACGGAAGACATGCCGTAGCCGCGCTCGTCAATGGCGCGCTTGGCGGCCTCTACCACCCGTGGATGTGAGGACAAGCCAAGGTAGTTATTTGCACAGAAATTCAGCACCTTGGACCCGTCGTCGAGCGTGATTTCTGCGCCCTGTTCCGAGGCAATTACGCGTTCACTTTTGAATAAGCCGGCCGCCTTGATCTGTGCGAGTTCGTCGGCGAGGTGAGACTTGAGTTTTCCGTACATGGCCGCAAGATACTTCGGGGCTAAATTCGCGGCCTCAAAGAAGCTTGTCTTTCATTCCTGTCTTTCATCATGGCCAATTCTACCCCTGCCCGCTACATGGTCACATCGGCCCTGCCGTATGCCAACGGACCGATCCATGTGGGACACATCGCCGGCGCCTATCTGCCGGCCGATATTTACGTTCGGTACCTCCGTGCGCGCGGCCGGGACGTCGTCTGGGTCTGTGGAAGCGATGAGCACGGCGCGGCCATTACGCTTCGCGCAAGGAAAGAGGGCTGCAGCCCCAGCGAGATCGTCGACCGTTATCACGCAGAAATGCAGGCGGGCTTTGCTGGGCTTGGCATAGACTTCGACCATTACGACCGCACCTCAGCGCAACATCATCACGCATTTGCGCAGGAATTTTTCAAGACGCTCAATGACAAGGGCACGTTCGAAGTCGAGACCCGTCAGCAATATTTTGACGAACAGGAAAAGCAGTTTCTCGCCGATCGTTACATCAAGGGCGGCTGTCCGAAATGCAAGAGCGACGGAGCGTACGGCGACCAATGCGAGGCCTGCGGGTCGGCACTTTCTCCAGATGAGCTCATCGATCCGACCAGTACACTTAGTGGCGAAAAGCCCGTGCTGAAAGAGACGTCGCATTGGTATTTACCGATGGGCCGGCATGAGGAGTGGCTTCGGGATTACATCGAAAATGGCATCCTTGACGGCGAGCAGCACCACGATGCAAAAGCGTGGAAAGCCCATGTGAAAGGTCAATGCCGCAGTTGGATTGACGGCGGTCTGCAGAGCCGCGCCATGACGCGCGACCTCGATTGGGGCGTAAAGGTGCCAGTGGAAGGTGGCGATGGGAAGGTTTTGTACGTATGGCTTGATGCTCCATTGGGATACATCACGGCAACGCAGCAGTGGGCGGAGAAAACCGGGCGCGATTGGAAGCCGTTTTGGCAGGACGCCGACACGCAACTCGTGCATTTCATCGGCAAGGACAACATCGTTTTTCACTGTATCATCTTTCCAATTTTGCTGCGCGAACACGGCGGATACTTGCTGCCGCACAATGTGCCGGCGAACGAATTCATGAACCTCGAGGGGGCAAAGATTTCGACATCGAGGAATTGGGCGGTTTGGGCAAACGATTACATGGAAGCGTTCCCTGGGAGGGCCGATGAGATGCGTTACGTTCTGGCTTCGATCATGCCTGAGCAGCGCGATGCGGAGTTCACGTGGCACGATTTTCAAGCACGTGTCAACAACGAGCTTGCCGACGTGCTCGGCAATTTTGTCAACCGCGTACTCGTGTTGACATCCAAGTATTTTGACAGCGAAGCGCCCGCCATTTCCACTGATTTAACTGCGGTAGACGATGCGCTTCTCGCCCATATCAATGCTGCGCCCGAGGCGGTCTCAACGGCCATCGAACGCTACCGTTTTCGCGAGGCCCTGCAAGAGGCGATGGGGCTGGTGCGCGCAGGAAACAAGTACCTCACCGAAGAGGAGCCTTGGAAGGTGTTTAAGACTGACCCCGACCGCGTGCGCACGATTTTGAATCTCGCGCTGCAGGTGACGGCTACGGCTGCCGTATTGCTCGAGCCCTTCATGCCAGACCTGTCCGCCAAGCTCAGCGGAGCCTTGGGGACTGAGGCAAAGACCTGGGATGATGCTGGCGGCAACTTGGTTGCCCCGGGAACAGCCTTGGGCAAGCTGCCTATTTTGTTCGAGAAAATCACGCCAGAGCTCGTCGAGGAGCAAGTTGCATTGCTCGGCCCATCTGCTGAGGAAGCTGGCCTGCGCGAGGTGCCAGCCCAGAAGGTGGAGACGTCCTTTGATCAGTTCCAGTCGATGGATTTGCGCGTTGCAGAAGTGACCGCAGCAGAGAAAGTAAAGGGCGCCGACAAGCTCTTGAAGCTTACGGTTCGCACAGGACTTGACGAGCGCACGGTGGTCAGCGGCATCGCCGAGCACTTCAAGCCAGAGGATGTGGTGGGCCGCCAGGTCACCTTGCTCGTCAACCTCGCACCGCGAAAAATCCGCGGCGTGATGTCACAGGGCATGGTGCTGATGGCCAGTACAGAAGACGGCGGCCTGCGGTTTGTGACGCCCGATGAGGGCGCGCTTCCTGGCGACGCAATCAGCTGATCGCCGCAGCTACCGCTGATCGCTGAATCAGATGGTCATCTTGACGCTGAAGGACAGCGTCCGTCCGAAGGCATACCAACCTTGCAAGAACCCGTTTTCAACGGTGCCTTGGTAGTTGCGTTCTTCGATCAAGTTCCAGTTCTCGTCGTAAACCTGCTCAGTGCGCCATTCCTCGAATCCGTCGGAGATGTAGCGGTTGTTGGTGACATTTTGAATGTTTAAAGACAGCGCGATGCGCGCACCGCCCCAAGAATCGATCGGGTCGAACTTGTAGCGAATTCGTGCGTCAACGTAGCCAAAGCTCGGCAGCAGAACGGGCTGGAACCCGATGCGCTCTGGGTGGAGCTGCGTCCGATCGATGGCCGGGTCGAATTTGGCATACAGCTTGTCATTGAAGATGTAACTCAAACCCATCTCAAAGCCGTTGTCCAGCTGGGCGTCTGCCAGCAAGCCAAATTGAGATTGGGGGGCGTCGCTCACCTTCAAGCCCGCGCTGTAGATCTGCAAGGAGTCGGCCAAGGTGCCGTCCTGGTAGTAGACCGCCGCTTCGACGTCGTTGTCCCAGCGCCAATCGCCAAAGCTTGCCATGCCACCCACGCTGAGCCACTTGTTTGGCCTCGTGCGCCATTCGAACTCCATGCCGTCGTGCGTTTCCATCAAGCCGAGAATGAAGGCCTGCTCGGGGATGCCGTCTTGGTCGTAATCGCGCGCTGACGTGGTGATGGTTTTATCGGCCCACACCGTGTGGTAGAGGTTGAAATTGAAGCTGTGCTTGAGGTGGGTGAAGCGGTAGCCAAACTCCATGGAAGTGATGCGCTCGTTGACGAGGTCCTGGTTGGGGACGTTCGTGTTGCCGTTCCAAGCAAACTTAAAGTCGGGGACAATCGAGTTGAATCCCCCGTTGACAAAGACCGTGTGGTAATCGCCCAAGTTGCGGCTGATGCCGGCCTTGATGTTGAACCCGGAGTTGGTCACGGTCGGGCTGTTCACCCCGGAGATGTACTCGTCGGTTACCACAGCCGCGCTGTCGATGCCGCCAGGGTAAGTCGTCACGGGCTGTATGCCGGACTCCTGGTAGCGGTAGTTTGCGTATGGATCGATGCGGCGGTAGCGCGTCAACGATGCTGCGGCGCTGGCGAAAGCGGTGCCCCAATCGGCGTTTAGCTCCAGCTGGGTAAACAGCCCGCCGTAGATCACCTGGCCAATGTTGTGGTAGAAGAACTTGTCGCCGACCACGGGCAAGGATGCGTATCCGCCTTGGGCTGCTCCCAAGCTGTAGTCAATATAAGGTGCACCGAGCAAGTCGTGGACCGTGCGCGTGTGTGTGCCTTCGTAATAACGGCCGTCAAATCCACCTGTGAAGGTTAGCCCCGGGCTCAATTCGCTGACGATGCTTGAGATGGCACCCGTCCAGAAGTGGCTGTTGTGGCCTGCGTAGATGAAGTTGCGTGCCGCGCCGCGGGCGGTGTCGCCCTCGAACATGACCACGTCGCCTTGGTGGTGAAGGGTGTCGACCCAGGCGCCGAGCGACTCGTCATAGGCCACTTGGTCGTCGCCATACGTTGAGACGTTGTTGTAGTTTTGATTGACCTCAACCACCTTGTCCCACTCAATCGGATCGAATTCGCCGACTCCGCCGCGGCTCAATCCGCTTTGACCCGTGCCGTAACCCATGCCTACAGAAACGTACACCGAGTTCTGCATACGCGTTGTCTCGTTTATCTGCCAATAATCAGAGATGCTGATCTGGGGCTTGTGGTAGCTGTTGACCCTGCTGTTGAACATTTCGCCGTCGCGGCTGCCCCAGTTCATGTTCCATTTGTAGGCGTCGTGTCCGCGCGCTGTAAGCGTGTCGTATTGCCAAATGGCCATGTTTGAGCGGCGTTGGCCATGTTTCTGCGGGGCCCCGATTGCGGTGATAACCATGCGGTGGTCGCCGAAATCTTTGGCCGCGCTGCCGTAGTAGCTCCAAGCGTCGATGAAGTTGCCGTCGGCGTATCCGTCGCTGACTGTGCGCGAGCCGACCAAGCTCAAGGACCAGCCGCTCGGCATGATGCCCGTCGAGTAGCTGAGCGTTGACAGGTAGCGCCCCCAGTCCGTGACGTTCTGCTCGTAGACCACGCGCTTCTTGGCGTCTGTTGTTTTGGTGATCACGTTGAGGGTGCCGCCCACCGAGGGGACTGCCAATTTAGATGCGCCCAAGCCACGTTGCACCTGGATGCTTTGAACGGCGTCTCCGAGCCCAGACCAATTGGACCAGTAGACCCACTTATTCTCCATGTCATTGACCGGGATGCCGTTGATCATGACGGCGATCTGCCGCTGGTTGAAGCCACGGATGTTGATCCGCGAGTCGCCGTATCCGCCGCTGCCCTTGGTGGCGTAAACGCCCGGGGTCACGTTCAGCACTTCGACGAGCTCCTTGTCGCCGAGGTTGCGCTCGATGTACTCGACGTTGAGGGTCGACACCGCCACGGGGGTTGCGCGCCCTTGTACGGCACTCGCCATCACTTTTGCTTCGGCCAATCCAAAGGTGGATGATGCCAATTTCACGGTCGGCACAACAAGCTCACCACCGGTCAAATTCAAGGTGACGCGCTGGGTTTCGTAGCCGATAAAGTGGACGATCATCACGGTCTCCCCACTGAGGCTGCTCGTGAAGTCAAAAGTTCCGTCGAGCTTGGTCAAGCCGCCGCGCTGGGTGGCCTCCATATAGACGCTAGCCGAAGGCAATCCGTCCCCGTTCGAGGCGTCCACCACCGACCCGGTGATATGGGTCTGCGCGAACAATTGGGATGTGGGAGAAAAGGAGAAAAGGGCGCACGCGAAAAAGGCGAGCATAGCATTCGTTGTGAACTTCATTGTGACGCGAAGGTATAGGTTCAGTCCCCAAAGTGTCAAGCCCTCGTGAAGTCCCTGTCAAGACTTGCTGAAACGCCCGGCTTTGTTGAGGTACTCGGCGATTTGAATCGAGTTCGTCGCCGCTCCTTTGTGCAGGTTGTCCGATACAATCCACAGATGCAGACCTTGCGTTTCGGTCAAATCGCGCCGAATACGACCCACGAACACGTCGTCTTTGCCGTGGGCATTGATTGGCATAGGATAAAGGTTGTCCGAGGGCTTGTCTTGAACGATGATGCCGGGGAACATTTTGAGGGCTTCGCGGACATCGGGGATCGAGAAATTGCGGTCGAGTTCGAGATAGACACTTTCGGAATGCCCACCCACAGCGGGAACTCGGACGGCGGTGGCGCTGACGGAGATGGTTTCGTCGCCGAGGATTTTTTTCGTTTCGTGGTGGAGTTTCATCTCCTCCCGCGTGAAGTCATTTTCGAGGAACACGTCGCAATGCGGCAGGCAGTTCATGTCGATCGCATGTGGGTATACTTTCTCAGCATCGCGGCCCGCGCGTTCGGCATCGAGCTGGTTCATAGCAGCTTGACCGGTTCCAGAAACGCTTTGGTATGTCGACACGATGGCCCGGCGAACGATAAATCGGTCGTGGAGGGGTTTGAGCGCCATGACGAGTTGGATCGTTGAGCAATTGGGATTTGCAACGATGAAATGCTCGGGGAGGATGTCGTCGAGGTTGATTTCGGGCACGACCAACGGCACATTGGGGTCCATGCGGAATGCGGAACTGTTGTCGATCACCAGCGTTCCGGCCGCAGCAAATTGTGGAGCGTAGGTCTTCTCGTTTCGCCGCCAGCAGAGAACAGCGCAATATCTGGCGCCGCTGCAATCGCGGCCTCCATGCTCATCACGGTCACCTCTTCACCACAAAACGTCACCGTCTTTCCGACAGACTTTTCGCTGGCCACGGGCAGGAGTTTTTTCACGGGGAACTTGCGGGCTTCCAGGCGTTTAAGCATGGTTCGGCCGACGAGTCCTGTGGCGCCGACGACGGCGACAGTGCGTCCTTGAATCCGTCCTTGGGTGCGTTGTGACATGGGGTGTGTTTGGCGTTGCTAGGTGGCGCTGCTAGTTAGCGCTTTTTGAATTTGCAGACGGGCGCATTGCTTTGTTGACGTCGCATGCGCGGCGGTCCAAAGATAGCAGATTGCCGGTTCTATTCTTTTGCGATGTTGATCCCAATTTTACTGCTGTCTGCGGAAGCATTCTCACCCGACTCCACACTCGTGTTAACTGAAATCATGGTGGACCCCACGCCTTCATGGGGCTGCCCTTCGGAGGAATACGTAGAGCTGTTCAATCCCGGCCCTGGCGCCGTCGACCTCTCTGCGTGGTCGCTGGAAATAGGAACGTCCTCGCGTTCATTGGGCGCGGGGATGCTCGATTCGGGGGCGGTGGCGCTCGTATTTGACGACGGGGACAGCGCGCTGTTTTCCGGTCTGCCCGGCCAGAAAATCATACTGTCGAGTTTGCCCGCCCTGAGCAACGGCGGTGGCCGCGTTGCTTTGCACGGCCCCGGCGGGCTGCATGACGCCATGGAACACGCCGGGCAGGCACAAAATGGCCGCGCGTGGGAGCGCCTTCGCGCGAGCGACTGCGGCGCCCTTTCAAATTGGCGCACATCCGGCCCCAGTTGCGGCTCCCCGGGCCACTTCTCTTCCTCCCCTGAACCAAACGACCCCAGCTCCCCCAGCTTTGCGAGCGACCTTTTATCAGGCCCGCTCTCCACCCGACATTGGCTGCCCCGCTCCTCAACCTCAGCCGAACTCCTCCTGGACGCGCCCACAGATCCCATCTTTCGGCCCACGGTCCAGGCGGTCATCGCCGGCCTCCCGGCATCCGTCCTGTGGCTGGCCGACGACCGGCTCCAGTTCCAGTGGTCCGCCCGGCTGCCTCCTGGGCCTGCCCACATAGCCATCGGCCCGCTCAGGGCCTGCCACGCCTCGGCGCAAGCCCACTGGATCAGTGGCAGTATTGAGCGCCACGGCAGCCCACGTCGAGGCGAGCTCGTCCTTACAGAAATCCTGGCTGACCCCATTGCCACGGACCCCCACAACCCCTCCGAGGCCTTCGAACTTTGGAACGCCTCGGCGCGCCATCTCGAGCTCGGCGGCCTGCGCTGGGCGACCCAGCCGAACGCCAATTCCCACGCCGCCCCAGCATCTCGTATCATCCTGGCCCCAGGACGAACTGCGGTATTTTACGCCGACTCAATCGATAATTGGCCCACGCTCGCCAACAATGGTGGAACACTAATAGTATTGGCGCAAGACGGCTCGCCCCTCATCGAAGCCCCCTTCGGCCCGTGTATGCAGCCCGACCCGACTGCGGTGGGCGAGGGCCTGAGCATCCGTCGCGTCATTGGGCCCAACGCGCGACAACTCATCTGGCAAGCGAGCTCGCCCAGCGCGCCCTCCGATTGGGGCCGCGCAGACTTCTCGCTCCAACAATTCGCCGCGCTCCCGCCCCAGCTCCCAGCCGTTTGCAGCTTCGGACTTTACGATGGCCTGCTTACAGTCACCTTTGCTGACGCTCCCGCGCTGAGCCCGGCGCTGTGGCCACTCGACGCACACCTCGACAGCCTCACGATCTCGGACGGCTGGTGGTCCGGTGCGAATTGGCACTCGTATGAGGCCGCCGCTGCCCTACAAGCCGAACCCGCAGCCCAAGAACTTCGCTGGGGGACCTCGTTTTCGTCGCCCCTTCAATCTGTCGAGCTCGCCGCCGCCCAGCCGTCCACGCCATCTCAACTCCGCATTGAAGAACTGCTGTTCGATGCGCTCCCATCGGGCCGTGAATTTCTTGAGATCATCAATCAAGGAGATACGCCGATCGATTTGATGGGCCTCCAAGTTGCGACGGGTGCAGTGCCATCTCCTGCTGACTGGTATGTGCTCTGCGATGCATCGACCATCTTGATGCCGGGCCATGTCCTTGCCTTTTCTTCATGTCCGCTTCAGGCTGCGGCTCCGTACGACGCTTCGGGCGCTGCCGTGGTTCTTGCCAATGGCTGGCCTGCCCTTTCAGACGGAGGCGGGCGTTTGTCGATTCGCGGGGAAACCGGCGAGGCCCTGGACTACATCGAGTGGTCGCCCGAAGCGCTGGGCCCTTGGCATGAAGACACAGAGGGCTGGTCGCTGGAGCGCGTGGGACCAGGCCCAAACCAATGGCGAAGCTGTCCGCAGGGCGCAAGCCCGGGCGCGCCCAGCCTCTGGAGCCAGCCGCCGGCTGCGTCGCCTGGAGCCCCGGCTGTGGCCATCACATTTTCTGGCGCGTGGATCAATCCGTTTGTCGTTGCCTATCCGTTTGACCTTACTGCTCCGACGTCGCACTCAACCCCAGGCCTCGAAGTAAACTGGAACGGCGGCAACGACGCTTTTTTCATGGAGCTCAGCATTTCCGACCCGATGAGCGGTGCTGTGGTGGCGCGCCCGTTGGCTGCACTTGTCGAAGCGCGCGGACGATGCTTTTGGGACGGCCGAGGTTTCAGAGGGGCTGCACTGTCGCCCGGCGTGTACGCGGTAAGTTGCCGCTGGTCGGGGCCGCAGGGGGAGGGCAAGAAGCAAAGCGCGGTGGGCCTTTCGTATGACTAACAAACGCGACACAACCCGCCCTAAGCCCTAAATTCGCGCCGTGTACGAAGGCATTCCACATATTGAAAGCGCAGGTTTTCCCGAATGGGCGGTCTGGATGCTCTGGAGCGGGCTGGTTTTGCTGGCAGTTGTGCGACAGGTATTCAACGAGCGCTGGAAGATGATGAACTGGGTTGTGACTGATTACCGGTTGGTCTCCCAGCGCTACCGTCAGGGCAACATGGTCTTCGATATGGGCTGGGTACTGGTGTTTGTTGCCGCGCTGATATTTGCCGTTCTGGGCCTTGGGCAATCGCTTGCGAGATTGGCTGAAGCGGTATTTGACATCCCAACCGCATTGCGACTGGCCTTGGCTTGGGGGCTGCTGTGGGCAATACGTGCATTGTTTTTAAGGGCGGTCAATGAAGTGTCGGAAGGCGCTTTGCCTGCGAGGGAGTATAGCGCGAGCCATTTTCTGACGGGACAGATTTTTGCGCTCTTGTCGGCGCCGGTTGGAATCTTGGGCTGGTATGTGGGTGGGGAGCACCCGGATATGGGCCGTTGGCTTGCGTGGATGTGCATTGGCATTTGGCTGGCAGGCTGGCTGCTTCGCACGGGGCGCATCGCATGGCTCGTTCCCGAGGCAAAAAATCGACCTTTCTTGATGATTGCCTACCTTTGCGGCCTTGAATTGCTGCCGGTTCTCGTGCTTATTAAAGCATGGAATTGGTAAGTGACTGATAATGAGTTTGACATGGCCAACAAAGTGAAGACCATTCTGATTTCCCAGCCGAAACCGGTGACCGAAAAGTCACCCTACTTCGACTTGGCATCAAAGCACAAGCTCAAAATTGACTTCCGCAGCTTTATTCACGTGGAAGGCATCGATGGCCAATCGTTTCGCCAGGAGCGGATCCTTCTTGAGGAGCACCCCAATGTTATTTTCACCTCGCGCAACGCGGTGGATCACTACTTCCGCATGGCGAAAGAGCTTCGCTACGATGTGCCAGACGACACCAAGTATTTCTGCATAAGCGAGTCGACAGCCTTTTACTTGCAGAAGTACATCGTCTATCGCAAGCGCAAGATTTTCTATGGCAACATCCGCTTTCCTGAGCTGTTGCCTACAATCAAGAAGTACAAGAAGGACAAGTTCTTGTTGCCGTGCGCAGATATCCTGAAGGACTCGATTCCCAATGCACTCGACGAGGCGGGTATTGATTACACGAAAGCTGTGATGTACAACACCGTATGCAGTGACTTAAGTGACCTCGAGGATGTGAAGTACGACATGCTCGTTTTCTTTTCACCCAGCGGAATTGAAAGCCTGTATAAGAACTTCCCAGCGTTCGAGCAGCTCAAAACGAAGATTTCAGTCTTCGGCCCGACCACACGGAAGGCTGCCGAGGAGCGCGGATTGCGTATCGACATCGCCGCGCCAAATCCAAACGCCCCGTCCATGACGATGGCCATCGAGAACCATATCCTCGGAAAGTCCTGACAATCAAGCGCCTCACCTTTGGTAAGAAGCAGCGCCTCAAGCGCCGCAACCTGATTGACGAAGTCTTCGTCAAAGGCGTAAAATTGAAGGGTTTCCCCCTGCTTTCGGTCGTGCATCCGTGCGATTTGCCCGAGGCCGTTCCAATTCAAGTGGCCACACAAGTCAGCAAGCGCCGGTTTGGCCGTGCCGTGGATCGGAATCGGATCAAGCGACTGATGCGCGAGGCTTGGCGTCGTCACAAGGGCGACCTTGAAAATCAAATGAGCGGGGCTGGTATACAATATGCTGCCGTGTTCATCTTTGTAGGGAAGGAGATGCCGAAGCTGGAGGAGCTCGACCGCAGTGTGGTCAAGATCATTCGGAAATGGCAAGCCACACTGGCAACGCCCGAAAAGGATCGAACTACCCCACCATGAACGCACAGAGACCCCGCCGCACGCTCATCGTCTTGATAGGCATTGGCGCTTTGTTGACCACTGCGGCTTTTGCGCCCAAGGGCCGACTTTTCGAAGTCACCAAGCATCTTGAGATTTTCATATCTGTATTTGAGGGCGTGCATACTTTCTATGTTGAAGAGCCTGAGCCTGGTACGCTGATGCGCGTCGGCATCGACGCGATGCTCGAATCGCTCGACCCGTACACAGTTTACTATCCCGAGTCCCGTATTGAGGACCTGCGTTTCATGAGTACGGGGGAGTATGGGGGCATTGGCACAATGGTCAATCAAATTGACGGCCGCACGACGATCATTGAGGTGCACGAGGGCTATCCCGCGCATGCAGCGGGAATTGTGGCGGGTGATGTCGTGGTTGCGGTTGATGGCAAGAGCCTGACAGATGGCATGAGCACAGAAGAGGTTTCGTCCTTTCTCAAGGGTCAGAGCGGGACAACGGCTGAAATTCAGATAGAGCGCCCGGGCCGAGAAGAACTGCTGAACTTTGAAGTTGAACGCGCGCAGGTCCGGGTGGACGCCGTGCCGTATTCGGGCCTTCTGAACGACTCGACTGGCTATATCTATCTCTCGAAATTCACGCGTGGGTCTGCCCAAGAGGTGCAAGAGGCCTTGGTCTCTTTGCGCGATTCACTGGAGATCAAGCAACTGGTGTTGGACCTTCGCGGCAACGGCGGCGGCTTGCTGCGGGAATCAATTAGCATAGTTAATCTGTTTGTTCCCAAGGGGGAAGATGTTGTTTACACCCGGGGAAAGGACCCGGCCCGCGACAAGACCTACGCGTGCCTGAACGAGCCATTGGCTGAGGATTTGCCGCTGATCGTACTGATCAATGAGGGTTCGGCGAGTGCGTCTGAAATTGTGTCGGGCTCGCTGCAGGATCTTGATCGCGCGGTAGTTTTGGGCACTGAGAGCTTCGGGAAGGGCCTCGTACAACAGACAAAGGACATGGCGTTCAACACGCGATTAAAGGTCACAATTTCAAAGTATTACACCCCGAGTGGGCGCTGTATTCAGCGCCTGGATTACGGCGGTCATCGCGATGAAACGGGCCACGCCCAGCAACGGGCTGATTCGCTGGTGAGCAAATTCACCACACGCGGGGGCCGCCCCGTGACCGACGGCCGCGGCGTCCTGCCAGACCTGCCCATCGATCTGCCGTACATGAGTGCATTTGTCGACGCGCTGTACGTGGAGGACTTGATATTCAAGTACGCTGTGCAATGGGGTGCTGCGCATGATAGCATCGGCCCGGCGGTGGAATTTCAACTTGCTGACCAAGACATGGCGGAGTTTGCGGACTTTCTCGACGCGCAGGAATTTGTCTTTGAATCCATGACAAAAGAGATGGCTGACGCCTTGGGCAAACTCGCCGAGGAGGAGGGGGTTGACGCCTTGGTCGCGAAAGAATTGGAGGCACTGAGATCGGGACTCGATCAGGACAACGCAACTTATTTGGGTTTGCACAAGGACGAGGTGCAGCTGGCCATTGAGGAGGAAATCGTGCTGCACCATCACCACGCCCATGGGGTGTTGGCCTTCAGTTTGGAGCACGACCCTTTAATTGAGTGGGCCTTGAAGGTTTTCGGGCCACAGGCTGATGCTTTGTTGGCCGGGCCAGGGGCTTCCGCCGAGTGAATTTTCCACGCGCATATTGCTGGGCATTTTCGCTGGTGGCCTTGGCGCTGCCATTTTCCAATGCGATGATGAGCATAGCGACGGGCCTGCTTGGGGCGGTGTGGCTTGCGGATTGCGCGATGCGCCGGGGCCGCGATTCGCGAGCTTCCTCCCCCACGTTGAACCGTTCCTTGAACTGGGTTTCCGTCGGCTTGATCGCTCTATACGTGCTGCATACTATCGGAATGGCTTGGTCCGAAGATTGGACGTACGGCCTGCATGACTTGCGCGCAAAATTGCCCATGCTGGCCCTGGGATTGGCCGGATTGGCCGTGCCGCCGATGGTCCGCAAGGACCGAGACCGGGCCTTGAAAGTCTTCCTCTTCGCCGTGATGGCGGCCTTGTTGGGGCTGTTCTTGAACGCCGCCTTTTTTGCTGAATCGTTTGGCCAAGGACGGGCGGTTTCTGTCTACATATCGCATGTTCGCTTTGGTATGATGCTGGCGTTTTCCGTGGTCGTCGCCAGGTATTTTTCACATGCACAGACAAAGACCCGTTGCTGGTGGTGGGCCGTTCTGGCAGCGGTGCTGGGAGGCCTCTGGTGGATGCAAGCCGTGACAGGTTTTGTCATGTTGGCGGTGCTTGCGCCATGGTGGGCCCTGCCGAGTGGCTGGTCACAGCGGCGCCGTTTCCGCACGGCTTGGACCACTGGTGCCGTTGTGATTCTCGCGGCGGTGATCTTGCTGAAAGTCGGGATGTCAGCCGCGGGCGAACCCTTGCACGCCGAGGACCTCCCCACGCACTCGGCCGCGGGCGAGTTATACGAACATGTCGACGGCAGCTTCATCCAAGAAAATGGCCACTTTGTTTGGGCGTCGGTGGCCTGGGGAGAATTGGCCTACGCTTGGAATCAGCGCAGTACGCGGTCCTTCAACGGGAAAAATTTGCGGGGCCAATCCCTCTCTGGCACCCTTATCCGATTCCTTGCCTCAAAAGGCCAACCAAAAGATGCAGAAGGGGTTGCGTCCCTGAGTTCAGTTGAAATTGCGGCCATCGAACGCGGTGTGCCCTCCACCGTTGAGCTCCACGGAAGCGGCTTGGTTGTCCGCTGGAATCGGCTGCAGTTTGCCTTGGGACGGTGGCGCGACGGGCAGGGCGTGCAGGGCAGTTCGGCTTTGCAGCGTATCGAACACTTGAGGGCGGCTTGGGCTGTGGTCAGCGCGCATCCGCTCGGCGGCGTCGGAACGGGCGACGTGCCTTCTGCGACGGCCGCTGCGTACGAGCAAATTAACAGCGCGCTGGAACCTGCATTTAGGCACCGCGCCCACAACCAGTACCTGGCGCTCTGGGAAGCATTTGGCTTGTTCGGCTTGTTTGCCTTGCTGGGGTGGCTGGCCCTGGGAATGTATCAAGGCCTGCGAGAGGGTTCGGCTGGCCTGCTCTTGCCATTTATCGCAATGGTGGCCATGGCCTTCTTGACGGAAGACACCTTGGAAACGCAGTCCGGTGTGACATTGGTGGCCTGGGGCGCCGTACTTCTCAGCGGCTGGCGGGCTGATTGAAAGCACCCAAGGCCTCCGTGACCTCTTGAACGGAAAGATCCAGATGGCCATTGGCGTCCAGGCTGTCGGCTGCGATCCAGCTGGCCTTGGGACCGATTGGCGCCCAGCGAGCGGGCCACATGGGCGCCTGTGCTTGGTACAGCCCCAAGCATCGGATGCCTATGCCGGCGGCAATATGCAGGGGCCCCGTGCTCGATGCGACCAGCAATTCGGATTGGCCTATGAGCGCGATGAGCTCTTCGAGACGAAGCTGACCGGTTGTGTCGACCAGTCCGGTGCTCCAGGGAAATGCATCGCGAAATTCCACGCCCTCGTCCTCCGTGCCCGTTACCAGCACCCGATGCCCGTGTTCCACAAGCGTGCGGCCCAATTCAGCAAATTTTTCGACAGGCCAATTTCCCGCGCTTCCCGCCGACCCGGGGTGTATCAGCACGGGCGTTTTTCCATCCAAAAGCAGCTCAACCGCTGCGCTCGGCGGCGGTGCATTCAAGCGTGTAGCAGCGTCTAACTGGTCGCCCTCCAACGGCGGGATCCCCCAACGCTCGAGCAGCTTTAGGCCGTGCTCCGCTTCGTGGAGGCCAGAGAATTTGCGCCCACTCCACACCGGGTCGTTTAGCCGTGCAACGGTGTGAAGCCTCCGACCGGTACCGGCGATTCGGCCGACCTTGATAGCGCGCAAAGCTTTCAAAACAGCGGAGTCAGGAAACGCCAACACCCCCGCATCGAAAGCCCCCGGCTCCTGGGAGAAATTTTCCTGCCCGGGGTCCCAGATCAAGATTTCATCAACGAATGGGCTGCAGGCAACCACAGCTGCGGCATACGCGCGAACGCAGAAGGCCACGTGCGCATCGGGGCGATCGGCCTTGATGGCGGCGGCAATCGGCAGACTGAGCACGACGTCACCGATGGCGTCCGTCCGACAAATTATGAAGCGCTTCGCGGCCTTCGCACGCCCAAGGCCCCGAAGTATTTGCAGCTTTCGCGCTGTGGCAAAGGCGCTTCGCCGGGCGATCACCCAGCCCGTACGGCCGTCGCGAAACCCGCCCTTGACCAAGTACGTCTTGGCCCATTGAGCGCCAACTTTCAAGGCGCCCTTGGCGCGTCCAACCTGCTTCCCTTTCCGAAACTTCCCCAGTGCCCAAATCCGCCCAAACTTCTCTATTTGGGCGTAGTGTGTTTCCGCGGAGGGGTAACTGAAGTGCAGGATATTTCCGTGGAGCCTGGTCAAATTGGC
This sequence comes from uncultured Flavobacteriales bacterium, assembly GCA_937890245.1. Lineage (GTDB taxonomy): Bacteria > Bacteroidota > Bacteroidia > Flavobacteriales_D > Sanyastnellaceae > UBA8752. Next base: position 11,252 of record CALACF010000427.1, on the reverse strand, counting down.
ATGGCGCGGCTCGTCAAAAACCAAGGTTTCATGCAGCTCGCCTCGCCACATGGCCGTGTTTTTTTTCCACAACCGGACTTTTCGATCGGGGTACCAACCGCTGTGCCAGACCCAGACGCCGCAGTATTGGGTGAGGCGGTTCATCTCGGCGCCCATTGAAATTGCCCGCGTCGCCCCAGCAGACCCGGCCGCGTTGTCCCCGGCGGTTTTCAGGAACTCTAAAATCGAGTGCTGCAGCGTTTCGGACACCACTTCATCGGCGTCCAGACTCAGAATCCACTCCCCCTTGGCCTGCTCATTTGCCCAATTTTTGGTAGCGGAGTAGCCGGCCCATTTGCGCTGGAAGACACGGGCTCCAAGCGATTCCGCGATGGCTGCTGTGCGGTCGGTGCTGTGGCTGTCGACCACGACCAAGTCGTCTGCCCAAGCGAAGACGGACTCCAAGCACGCAGCGATGTTGTGGTCCTCATTGTGCGTGATCACCACTACGGATAGGGTGGGGACTGGGGCGAGGAGCCCCTCGAGGAGGTTGGTTTGCGCAGAAGATTCGGTCACGAAGCGGCAGAATTGCGCCGAAGGTAAACGCTGTTGAAAAGACGAGCGCTACGGCAGCGCTGTTGGGTTTAGTTTTGACGAACAATTGAAAGGGAATGCGCGTTTTGATACTCGGATCGGGGGGGCGTGAGCACGCGATGGCTTGGAAGCTGTCTCAGAGCTCATTGCTAGATAAAATGTTCATCGCACCAGGGAATGCGGGAACGGATATGCTTGGCGAGAATGTCGCGCTGGACATCATGGACTTCAGGGCCTTGGGCGATTTCTGTGTGGCTGAATCTATCGACATGATCGTCGTTGGCCCAGAAGCGCCACTTGCAGAAGGCCTCGTGGATGCGTTCCGAGCGGACGCCTCGTTGAACAACGTCGCAATTGTAGGACCGAGCAAAGCAGGCGCTCAGCTCGAGAGCAGCAAGTGCTTTTCGAAGGAGTTTATGGAGCGCCACCGCATTCCAACCGCCAAGTACGCATCGTTTTACAAAGGTGAAATTCGTGCGGCCCAGGCTTATCTCGATACGCTCAAAGCGCCCTACGTCATCAAGGCCAGTGGATTGGCTGCTGGCAAGGGGGTGATCATCACGGAAAAGTTGCAGGAGGCAAAAAAGGCCGTCAGTGAAATGCTCAAGGGGGCTTCATTTGGCAGGGCCGGAAGGGAAGTCGTCATCGAGCAATTTTTGACTGGCATCGAGGTCAGCATGTTCGTTCTCACCGACGGTCAGTCTTGGCGGATGCTGCCATCGGCCATGGATTACAAGCGGATCGGCGACGATGACACGGGCCCGAACACAGGGGGCATGGGCGCGATCAGTCCGGTGCCACATCTGACACCTGAGTTCATGGAGAAGGTAAAGAACCAGGTCATCATCCCAACTATTCGCGGCCTGGAAAGGGACGGCATTCCGTACTGCGGATTCATTTTCTTCGGACTGATGAAGGTGGCGGGCGATCCTTATCTCATCGAGTACAATGTGCGCATGGGCGATCCTGAAGCACAGGTCGTACTGGCCAGACTTGAGTCTGACTTGCTACACTTGTTCGATGGCCTGACGACGGGCATGCTCAGCGAAATGCACGTGGTCGAGCGCGCAGGAGCGGCGGCCAGTGTTGTATTGGCATCAGAGGGATATCCAGGCGCTTACAAGAAGGGAAAGTCGTTCGAGGCGCCCTCACCGAAAACGCTTGAGGAGGACGGCGCCACGCAAATGCTGTTCCACGCGGGCACGGAAAATAGCGGCGACGGCGTGGTTACATCGGGCGGACGCGTTGCTGCGTGCGTCGGCATGGGCGCAGATTTAGAAAAGGCGATTGACGCGGCCTATGAGTTGGCCGGAAAGGTTGACTTTGAGGGAAAAATCCAACGTTCAGATATTGGCAGATTGGCCATCCCGGTCAAGTGATTTACGCCCTTGACTGGTGCGCAGAATAAGCGTTCAGCCGGCTTTTTCCCGGCGCTTCATCGTGCGCAACCAAACGGCCAAACTGCACAGTGTCAGAATGATAACTGCGGTATTGAACGGGCCACTCATCGGCACCAAAATGAGCTCGAAGGTTTCTTCGGCGAACTTCGCAATGGGTGTGAGGATTTCCTGCAGATTCATGACCTTTCGCTGATTGAACGGGTGCAAAAATAGGAACAAGGGCGCATGTTAAGGACACTTGAATCGAATCAACCCATTGCATGGCTGGCTGTGCCGCTGTCTTCGGTGCTTGTTTTATCAGTGTGGGCTGGCATTTCAGGGAATTTCAATGCGGCCGAAATATGTAGAGAATTTGGTGTGTCATGGCTGATTTTGATCGCCACTGTACGCGCAATTCACATCGCCCACATGTCATCGGGTATGAGCGATCGGCCCACTGCACTCCCGTCGTGGACGGCGGCCGTGGTGGGGACGGTGCTGCTGGCGCAAGGCGCGCAACAGGAGGTCTTCACGGGGCTGTTTGCCGTGGTGTTTTCCATGCGCTTGGCCCTGATGGTGCGTTCGGAGCAGCTTGCCACGGGCCTGATGTTTGCCGCTTCGTTCATCGCGGGAACAGCCTCACTTTTTGACTTCAGCTTCGTGTGGGGCGTGCCGGCGTTGCTTGCGGGGATGGCGCACATGATGCGCTTGCGCCCGGCGACGATCATGGCTTGGGCCATGGGGGCGCTGACGCCGTGGTGGATAGCGGCGGCCGTATGGTGGCTTTGGCGTGGTCCGGAGGCGTGGGTCATGCTGCTGGATTCAGTACCTGATTTGCGGGTTTTCTCGCTTGAGCCCCTTGCGCTGTGGCCGTTCTGGCTCGTGTTGATCTGGGCCACCGTGGGCTTGGTGATTCGGACACAAAAACTCTCGACAGCCACAGCCCAATCCCGTCGGACCCGCATGATGACTTCGACTTGGAGTGCTGTGGCTTTGGCTGCCGCATGGGCTTTTCACCCCGATCACACCCCCTGCGGCTGGTTCGTTTTGTTCGCCGCGTGGAATGTGCCAGCGACCGTTCCGCGGAAAAAGTACTGGGGCTCCGCCGCGCTTTGGGCGCTGTTGGTTTTAGCCGCCATGGCGACCTTGCTGTAACCTTCCGGGCCATTCTGCCGTAGGCGTGGGCATGATCCGTTTATTCTCTACTTCCGCCCTTTCTCTCGTTCTGACGGCATGGCTCGCTTGGGCCCCCAACACGGCGCAAGCCCAGGACCACCAAGGCTGGTTGGCTTCTATTGACGGGGCGTTGATCTTCTCGAATGCTTCGGGGGATTGGGACGAAACGGCGACTTGGGATTGCGCTTGCGTCCCGACGGCGGAGGACTTGGTCATCATTTTGCCCGGGCATTCCGTAGCGATCACTGGGTCAGCGGAGACCTCGGGATTGTCGGTGACGGACGGTGCGTCCGTTGATTTGCAGGGCGTGTTGACCGCTTCGGGCGACGTAATTGTTGAGGGTCAAATGGTGGGCCAATCCTCAACAGCGGGCACGCTAATCATCTCGGGCGAAGGCCCCCACATGCTCTCGGGCGGCGATTGGCACCGTGTCGAATTGGCGGGAGAGGTGACGTTGGCCGGTGCGGTGTCGGTTACTGATTACATCGAACCAAACATGGCCAATCTTCATACACAGGATGCCTTGACCTTGATTGGCCAGGCAGGCTTCGGTCCCATTCGGGGCGGCATCGACGGATTGGTCTCTAGAAATTTCGACGTAGTAAAGACCTCAACCCACGCCCAACAAATGGGTTTGGCCCTCCACAACATCTCGGCCCTATCCGTGCTCACACAGCTCCCCGGCATTTCACTGCGCAACTGGGTGGAATCGGCCACAGGCTACGCCCTGCTCCAAGACGTGGACACGATCAACGCCTCACTCGGACTCATGTTTTCGGGTGACACGGGCGCCTACAACATCTCCGTCCAAGGCCAAGTCCAGGCGGCCTCGAGCTTCGAAGTGACCTACACGGATGGCTTCTGGCCGGGCTTCCACCATCTGTCCAACCCGCTCACGGCCACCATCGATTGGAACAGCGATGCGGTCGAGCGCGGCCCGGTAAACGCGGCGACGTACGCCTGGTCGGATGAGTACAACACCTATATGGCCCAAGTTGCAGGATATGGCTCCTTTGGGCACATCGGCACGTTTGCGCCGGGCGAACCGTTTTGGGTGACGGCCAGCGCAGCGGGTTCGCTGGAAATTGGCATCGAGGCTGCCGTGGATCCGGGCGCCTTCTCTACGGCGGCCGACGCTGTGAGCTCAGCCGCCGCCGACGTCATCGCCTTTCAAATCGCGTCTGAAACAGCCACCGAGCAAACCGTACTGGTGGCAGGCGCAGGTTCAGGCGACTATGATTCAGAGGAAGATGCGGTCCTGAACGCGCTATTTCGCGGCAAGAACTATCTCGATATATTCACCACGACGACGGACAGCGTACAGGTTATGGTGAACCTGATGGAGGGCGCGCCCGGCTCTACGGTTCCGCTGTGGATCAAGGCTTCGGAGGGGACTGGGCTGACGTTGACGTTGCCCGTTGTAGCGATCGCGCGCTGTGTGCTGATCGAGGATTTGGTGACGGGCCAGCTGATGGCGGCATCTGCAGATTTGTCGTACGACTTTGTGTCGTTTGGCTCTGCAGATACGCACCGCTTTGACATTCATCTGGGGGCGGACTTGGCGGCAAACGCCCAGGGAGCTTCGTGCGCCGTGTCGGCTGACGGGTCGGTGACTGCGATTGTGACGGGGGCTGCGGCCGGCATTGATCCGAGTGCGTGGGCCTTGGTGGACAGCCAGGACCCGGCGGCCGGGTCGATTGCCCCGGATAGCACGACAGCCAATGAAGCGTTTTTCACAGCCCAATCCGTGGGCAGCTACCGTGTTGAGTTGGCCCCAGGCCAGGGCTGCCCGATGCTTGCTGTGCCTGTTGCGGTTGTCGCCGAAGGGGCCGCAATCGAGGTGGAAGCCACCGTTGATCACATCGGCTGCAACGATACGGAGGGGACCGTCGAATTATCCATCGAAGGCGGCACTGCGCCGTTCAACGTAGACTGGGCGCACGGTCCGACCGGGCTGAGCTTGAACGTTTTGCAGGCTGGGACATACGATGCGGTGGTGAGCGATGCGCTGGGTTGCAGCACGATGCTGCAGGCGACCGTGCAACAGGCGCCGCCCGTGGAAGCCGTGATTTACCTCGACACCGCCGTGGTCAACCTGATTGACGGTGAGGTCGAAATCATCTTCGGCAATGCGACCGCCGGCGCAACGAATTACCATTGGGATTTTGGCGACGGCAGCACGTCGACCGACCCGATCCCCACGCACGTGTACACAGCGGCTGACTATTACGTCGTCGCGCTCAATGCCTGGAACGACTTGTGTTCCGACACGTATCAGGCGGTTTTGACCGTTCAGGTGGGCAGCGTAAATAGCATCGATCACTTCGATGACGCCCTTATTCAACATGCCAATCTCACCCGCGACCTCAGCCAGTGGTGGGTCCAGCACCCCAGCCAGGCGCTCACACTCGAGCTCTTTGACTTGACCGGACGCTTGGTGAGCAAGTGGTCGCTTGAAGCCGGAGAAAAATTGGCATTGCAAGACAGCGAGATCCCGAGGATTGCGCTTTTGCGGGCCACCGAAACCGGCACAACACACGTCCAAACATGGAAGCTTGGCCACCGTTAAAAACTGATGGCGCACGTCGCATCGTTATAAGGACGCGATGTGCGACCTTTGCGGAGTGAAAGTAGGCGTCATCACCTTCCCCGGGTCCAATTGTGACCACGACATGGAACATGCTCTCGGCACGGAACTCGGGTTCCAGGTCGAAAAACTCTGGCACAAAGACCGCGATTTAAAAGGCTCAGACTTGATTGTCTTGCCCGGCGGTTTTAGCTATGGAGATTACTTGCGAAGTGGTGCGATTGCCCGATTTGCACCCATCATGGAAGAAGTCATGGCCCACGCAGCGCGTGGCGGGCGCGTGTTGGGCGTGTGCAACGGATTCCAAGTTTTGTGCGAGGCGGGCTTGCTCCCCGGCGCCTTGGGCCACAACGAGGCGCGCCGATTTGTGTGCCGCAATGTGCTAATCCAGCCTGTTTCGCGCATGGCGGCCATGACGGCCGGCCTCGATCCAGCGCGTCCACTGTGCATCCCTATTGCACATGGCGAGGGCAACTACTTCATAGATGAAGACGGCCTGGACGAATTGCACGACAACGACCAGATCTTGTTCCGTTACTGCGGACCGGCAGGCGAGTTGAGCGACGAGTTCAATCCAAACGGCTCAATCGAAGACATCGCGGGCGTTTGCAACAAGGCGGGCAATGTGTTTGGGATGATGCCCCACCCGGAGCGCGCCGCCAGCGACACACTAGGCAACACGGATGGGCGTTCTATGCTCGCTGCATTGGCTGCAGTGACTGCCTGAGCACCCTATGAGCGACGCCAAAAACAACGATTCTCAGCCCTTCAAGGCCGGTCCTTTCCTCGAAAAGGTGGGGACACCGGAAGACTTGCGTCGCGAATTCCAATCCGAAGATTTGCCCCAGCTCTGCGACGAGCTTCGGCAGTTCATCATCGACGTTGTCTCTGAGAAGGGCGGCCATTTTGGCGCGAGCTTGGGCGTCGTCGAATTGACAGTGGCCCTTCACTACGTCTTTGACACCCCGAACGATTCAATCGTCTGGGACGTTGGCCACCAGGCGTATGGACATAAAATATTGACCGGCCGCCGCGATCAGTTCCACACAAATCGCAAGTTCGGCGGCATCTCGGGCTTTCCCAACCGCGCCGAGAGTCCCTACGACGCTTTCGGCGTTGGCCACAGCTCGACCAGCATTTCTGCTGCCCTGGGCATGGCCGTCGCCGACAGGATTCAGGGCCGAAAAAGTCAATCTGTGGCAGTGATTGGGGACGGGGCCATGACCGCGGGATTGGCCTTCGAAGGAATGAATCACGGGGGGATTGAGGACACGAATCTGCTGATCGTGCTCAATGATAATTGCATGTCGATCGACCCGAATGTCGGCGCGCTGAAGGAATATTTGACGGACATCACGACTTCGCCGACCTACAACAAGGTGAAGGATGAGGTGTGGCAATTGCTCGGTAAGATTTCCAAGTTTGGGCCCAATGCACAGGCGATCGCCGCGAAAGTTGCAGACGCGGTAAAGGGCTCTCTACTGGGCCAGAGCAATCTTTTTGAGGCGCTGAATTTTAGGTATTTTGGCCCAGTGGATGGGCACGACGTCGTATTCCTGGAGCAGGTGATGCGAGATTTGAAAGACATCCCCGGTCCGAAAATATTGCATTGCGTGACGCGCAAGGGCAAAGGTTTTGCGCCTGCAGAATCTGGTTCGCCTACGAAATGGCACGCGCCGGGGCTGTTCAACAAGGACACGGGCGAGCTGATCAAGGTGGGCAACCGCGGGGCACAGCCGCCGAAATTCCAAGATGTGTTCGGAGAGACGATGGTCGAACTTGCCGAGCAAGACGAACGGATTGTGGGCGTGACGCCCGCCATGCCGAGCGGATGTTCGATGAAGATCATGATGGACGCGATGCCTGGCCGAGCCTTCGATGTGGGCATTGCCGAGCAGCACGCTGTGACCTTCGCTGCAGGAATGGCTACGCGTGGGCTCGTTCCATTTTGTAACGTGTACAGCTCATTCATGCAGCGCGCCTTTGATCAGGTGGTTCACGATGTTGCCATACAAAACCTGCACATGGTGATGTGCTTGGATCGGGGTGGTTTGGTGGGCGCCGACGGCGCAACACACCACGGAGCGTACGATATCGCTTTTATGCGCTGCATTCCAAACATGACCATCTGCTCGCCGATGAACGAGGAGGAGCTGCGCAACTTGATGTACACGGGCGCGTCAGGGCAGACCGGTCCATTCGCGATCCGATACCCGCGCGGAACGGGCGTCATGGCAGATTGGCGCAAACCACTGCGCAAGATCGAGGTCGGCACGGGTCGCAGGGTGAGCGACGGCGATGAATTGGCCATCTTGACTCTGGGCCCAGTAGGCAATCTGGCTGCCGATGCGGTGCGTGCCCTGGCAGAAGACGGATACGCTGTTGCACATTACGACATCCGATTTGTCAAGCCACTCGACGAGGTGATGCTCCACGAAATATTTGGCAGATTCGACCATGTGATTACGGTCGAGGACGGCTGTATTCGTGGTGGATTCGGCAGCGCCGTGTTGGAATTTATGGCAGCGCAAGGGTACCGGGCAAGCGTGCAGATGCTGGGCATCCCCGACCGATTCATCGAGCACGGCACCCAAGCGGAATTGTACGCTGAGTGTGGCTTCAGCACGCCTGACATTGTTTCGGCGGCAGTGAAGATTTGCGACTCGCGCGGCGCCCGTGGAGCGTCCAACGCCAGTTGAATCATGGACGGACTTGTCAATCGCATAGAGCAAAGTGGGCTGATCCAGCTGGACTTGTCACACGAAGCGTCTGCTGTGGGGCGTGCAGCACTCGATTTGGCTCCAGCCCTGTGGCAGGGATTGGCCCTGCGAGAAAAAGACTTTCGCCAGTGGCTCAAGGCCTTGGATGGCGCACCTTTCGAGGGTTGCGCGGTCGCCCTCCACTGTTCGGCTGAGGCCGTTCTGCCCGAGTGGGCGTGGATGCTCGCCACCCAGGCAATCCACGCCGCGGCGCCCACCGTGCATTCCGTGCATCACTGTGCGCCTGCCGATCTTGGCGGTCCACTTCTTTTGGCCGTTGTTGAGCAAATCGATGTCGAAACGTACCGCGATGCGCTATTGGTCGTCAAAGGTTGCGGGCTTCAGAGTGGTCCGACGGCGTCCATGCGGCTGATCGAACGCCTGCGACCGGTGGTGAAATCGCTGATGTTTGGCGAGGCGTGCAGCACCGTACCGATTTACAAGCGCCCGCGGAGCTGAGCGTGGCCGCCCCTTCTTACCTTGGGGCCATGATCACGCAGCCCTCGGAAAAGAAGCTCTTTTTGCTCGACGCATTTGCCCTCATTTTCAGGGCTTATTACGCTTTCATCCGCAGCCCGCGCATCAATTCGAAGGGCTGGAATACGTCAGCAGATTTCGGGTTTGCCAACGCCATGCTCGAGGTCATTCGAACCGAGAAACCGACCCACTTGGCCGTCGTTTTTGACCCGCCGGGACCGAATTTTCGCCATGACCAGTTCCCGGAGTATAAGGCCAATAGAGACGAGACTCCAGAAGACATCAGCGCGTCCGTCCCCCGAATCCTCCAACTTCTAGATGCGATGAACATCCCCGTGGTGCGCCACCCGGGATTCGAAGCAGACGATATGATCGGCTGCCTCGCGGCGCGTGCGGCCGCCGAAGGGTTCGACGTATACATGATGACGCCCGACAAGGACTTCGGCCAGCTCGTCACAGACCGGGTGAAGATGTTCCGCCCTGGGCGCAGTGGCAATCCGGCTGAAGTATGGGGACCGGCTGAAATCTGCGAGCGCTTCGGTCTGCAGTCGCCTATGCAAATGATTGACTACCTCGGTTTGATGGGCGATTCCGCAGACAATATCCCGGGCATCCCGGGCGTGGGTCCCAAGACGGCCTCCAAGTTGCTCGCCGATTACGGCACGCTCGAAGGCGTCCTGAAACACGGGTCTGAGCTGAAGGGCAAGCTCCGCGAGCGGGTCGAGCAGAACCACGAATCGGCGCGCATGTCGTTCGAGCTGGCCACCATTGTGATAGACATCGATTACAAGGAGGACTTTGATGCAATGGCGATGAGCGCGCCAGACGCCGATGCGCTTGCCGAAGTTTTTGAGGCCCTCGAATTCCGCACGCTTTCCGCGCGGGTCGCCAGCATTTTGCCGGGCGGTTCTGCACTGAATACGTCCACGGTTTCAAGTACAGCTCGAGCTTCAAGCGCGGCTCCGGCTTCAAGCGCGGCTCCAGCCATGGTCGCTGAACCGGCACAAGCTGGACAAATCGACATGTTTGCGCCCACAGCCCCGGCGACTGCGCCGACAGCATCCGGACAATTAACCAAGCCTGAAGCGGTCCCGGCGCCGCGCGCCTTCGCTGCTTCGGAAGTCAAATACACGTTGGCCGAGAGCCGAGAAGAGCGGGCCGCTCTACGCGAAGCTGTGACGCAATCCGACAGCGTGGCGTTCAACCCCGTGATGGTTGGTGATACACCGCGCACCTTCCGCTTGATCGGGATGGGCGTAGCAGTGGAGGCGGGCAAGGGCTGGTATTTGCCTGGTGCTCATTTTTCGAGTGACCAGGGACTCGATGGCTTGCTGGCTGCGGCAAAGGGCAAGTGGATCGTGCACGATAGCAAGCCATTGTTGCACGCCTTGGGCGCGATTGGGATCAAGCCGGAAAGTGCGCCGTACGACGTGCAACTCGCACATTATGTGTTGAAGCCGGATATGCGCCATGGCCAGGCCTACTTGGCGGATGTGCTGATGAATTGCCGGGTGATGACCGAAGAAGCGGTGCTGGGGAAGCGTGGGAAATCGCGGCTTGCCGTGGAAGATGTGGCGCCAGCGGCGATGCTGGATTTTGCCGTTGAGGGCGCCGATTTGACGTGGCGCCTGGCCGCGCTGATCAAGGCGGACTACACCGATGCCGACGACGTCAGGATTTTCGAAGCGATGGAGACGCCCTTGATTCCGGTCTTGGCCGCGATGGAGTCTGAGGGCATCCGCTTGGACGTTCCGTATTTGGAATCCATGGCGGGCGCATTGCGCGTAGAAATAGATGGGATGCTGGAGAAAATCCAGGAACTCGCCGGAGAGCCATTCAACGTCGATTCACCTCAGCAGCTCGGGATCGTGCTCTTCGAAAAGCTGGAGATTTCGAGCGGAAAGAAGAAGATCAAGAAGACAAAAACGGGGAAGTACGCAACGGGGGAGGAAGTGCTGAGCAAGTTCACGGCCGCCCACCCGATCGTTCAGATGGTCTTGGATTATCGCCAGCTGAAGAAACTGCTTTCAACATATGTGGAGCCACTGCCCGCATTGGTAAACCCTGAAACGGGGCGGATACACAGTCAGTTTATGCAGGCCGTCGCCGCTACGGGCCGCCTGTCATCCGTGCATCCAAACTTGCAAAACATTCCGATCCGAACGCCCCAGGGCCGCAAGATTAGGGAGGCCTTTGTGCCGCGTGACAAGGACCACGTGCTGCTCGCAGCAGACTACAGCCAGGTCGAGCTTCGCATCGTAGCTTCCTTGAGCAAGGACCGCGGAATGATCGAGGCGTTTA
>CALACF010000426.1 GCA_937890245.1 uncultured Flavobacteriales bacterium | reverse complement strand
TTGGGATAAAGGGAAAACGCGGAGGCGCCGGACGCGTCAACATCCGCAACGCCGTTGGGGTCCACCACCACGAAGCTGCCCATCATTCCGCCGTCCTCGTGCACGAGCATATGGCAATGGTACATGTAGGGAACGTCCGGATTGGCGAAGTCCTCAAACTTGCAAATGAAGCGGACGCTGGTCATGGCGGGCACGAACACCACGTCCTTGCGACCGGCCTCCTCTGGCGCTGGCGCGATACCGTCTCGGTCCAAAATATAGAACTGCACGTCGTGGATATGGAAGGGGTGTCCGATGGGCGAATTGTTGTTGATGGTCCAGATTTCGATGTCGTCTAACTCCACCGTGTAGTTGATCACATCCATGTCAAATGCTGCGCCGTTGATGGTAAAGTCGCCGTCGAGTGCTGTTGAACCCATTGTCGCTGGCGCCATATTCAGCACTCGAGACATGTCGACTTCGGCCTCGCTCCAAGGCTGGCCGTTTGTCAAGTCGAGGGTGGTGGGAATGCTCGTCACGGGATTGGCCGTTGGAGCGGTAACAACCAAAGTGAGCACTGTGAAGTCCGTTCCGTTCATCGGGTTGGGATCGTAGTCGGTCATCGTCTGTCCGGCCATCATGCCGGGCTGCGCAGCTCCATACACTGCACTCGGGAATTCAGATGCAAAGCTCATCATGCGGAGCGTATCGCCTTGGCGGCCCGACAAGTCGAGCAGCCACTCCGACCGTTCGCCAGGGGCCATGCGAAGGCGCTGCAATGACAGCGGCGCTTCGAGCAATCCCCCCTCTGTTGCGATCATCTGAAAAGTCTCATCGCCTTCAAATCCAAGGTTGAACACGCGCTCAGATGAGCCGTCGAGCAAATGCAGTCGCACTACCTGGGCTGGCACTTCAAGGACCGCTTCAATCGTTGCGTTGACCATGAGTACGTCATCGGCACGAGAAGGCGACACGATTTGGCCTTCGTCGTCAAAATCCTTTGTCTGAATAACAATCGGGAATTCGTCTATGCCATAAGTACGGGGCAAATCCAGGGCCTGCTCCTCCGCATCGCGAACCCAAATCATACCCGCCAAACCCTTGGAAACATGGTGATTTGTCATGTGATGCAAATGGGGATGGTACCAGTATGTACCCGCCTCATCCATCACTTCAAAAACTGGGTTCCAGCTCTCGCCTGGCGCAATTTTCGAATACGGGCCTCCGTCATGCTCAGGCGCGAGATGGATGCCATGCCAATGCATCGTCGTGGTGTCCGGCAAATTATTCACCACAGTGAAGTCAGCTGTTTGCCCTTGCGTAACGATGATCGTTGGGCCGAGGATGGGGCGGTTGACTCCGTACGTTTCTGTCACCACGCCCTCGTTGAACTCATACGTCCCAACCTGCATGTTTAATGTGATGGTTGATTGCTCAAGAACTCCAGGAATTAGCAGCGGGTTCTGGGCTAGAATTGTGGGGGAGCAGGCTGTAAAAAGCATTACAGCGGCCGCGACATGGACAGGTTTCAATTGCATCCCGCAAGCTATCAACGAAGTGGCCGCAGCAATGTGACTTGGGTTACCCAAGACTTAGAAGTCGATATGGAAGTCGACTTAGAAGTCGATATGGAAGCCTGCTGAAAGGGTGCGGGGCAAGCCGGGGCGCAAGCCCGCTGGTCGAGCGGCTGCCGTGTAGACCTGGTCGGTGAGGTTTAGAACGCCGAGGTTCAGACGCATCGTCTCATTAAACTGGTAGTGTAAGGCGGCGTCGAGGACGGTTGCCGCGCCAACTGTTTCTACTTCTGAAAGCTGCGCCTGGC
>CALACF010000425.1 GCA_937890245.1 uncultured Flavobacteriales bacterium | reverse complement strand
GTCGCATAGACTCCCCCGATGATTGGGCCTAAAATTGGAATCCATGCGTAGCGCCAATTTGGCCCGCGTTTTCCGGGGATGGGCAGCAGGAAGTGAGCGAGACGCGGCCCGAGGTCGCGTGCCGGGTTGATGGCAAAACCTGTCGTTCCGCCCAATGACAGCCCGATGGCTACAATCAATAGTCCAACTACCAGTGGGTTAAGGCCTTCTGTGAAGCTGTTCGCTCCGATGGCCATCAGCCCGAAGAGCAGGACGAAAGTTCCGATGACTTCGCTGAGTAGATTGGCATAACGGCGGTCCAGGGCAGGTGCTGTGCAGAACATCGCATGCTTCAAATCCGCATCATCTGTGGTCTTCCAATGGGGCAGAAAGTGGAAGTACACGCCTGCCGCTCCTATCATGGCCCCGAGTAATTGCGCGGTGATGTACATCGGCACGTTGGCCCACGGAAAGGCCCCCGTCGCTGCCAAGCCCAACGTCACCGCAGGGTTGATATGCGCCCCACTGAAAGAGCCCACGGCGTATATAGCGAAGCTCACAGCCAGTCCCCACGCGATGCAGATGACCAGCCATCCCGCGCCCTCAGCCTTTGAATCCTTCATTAAAACATTGGCGACCACGCCATTGCCTAATAAGATCAGCAGCGCGGTGCCGACGAGTTCTCCCATAAATGCAGTCATCGGTTCAGGCTAGATTTGGTTTTGTTGGTCGTTTTCGTTTTGAAATCCGTTGCCGCGTGAAGTGCCGTTTCGACAGCTTCGACTTCCTGTTTTGTTCGTTTGCTATCCCAATTCAACATGGCGCCCATTGCAGCCGCAGCTTCATTCAAGCTGCTGCGTATCGCGCCGGGCTGAAAGTACAATCGGCCGGTGTGCTGAACGTAAAAATCCACCAACCGCTGGAGCGACTCGTGTTGGATGCAGTATTGGACTTCGGTGGTGAGGAGGGTATTGCCGTGGTCGGTTTTAGTGGCCGTGACGATTTCCTGTGCGGCCGTTCCAAAGTTGTGGACGAGCTGGAAGGCTTCGAATTCGCTGTCGAGTTGTGGCGCGATGGCCGGCTTGACTGCCGCCTCGATCTCGGCCGCCAGCGCCGTCTGCAGCGAGAGAACTTCTGCATACGACGCAAACGCGCCGCCGTGCAATACGATTTGCTCGGTGGAGCAGGGGTGGGCGACTCGTCCCAGCGCCTCAACGGCAGCGTCTGTTGTCCGCTCCGCCATTTTCCGAAAGCCCGTCAACTTCCCGCCGGCAATCGAAATGATGCCGCTGTCGGAGATGAAAATCTCGTCCTTGCGCGAAATTTCTGACGGCCCTTTCCCCGGCTCGTGTATCAGCGGCCGGATGCCGGCCCAGCTCGATCGGATTTTCTCGCGGGTCAATCCCAGCGTTGGAAACATGCGCTCCACCGCTGCGAGCAAGTAATCGACATCTTCGCTGCTCACCTGCACATCGTCTGGTTCACCGCTGTAATTCGTGTCGGTTGTTCCGAAATAGGTCGACCGCCCGCGCGGAATTGCAAAGAGCATGCGTCCGTCAAAGACGTCGAAGTACATCGCTTCGCCTACGGGGAAGTCCGCGTGGTCCACCACTAAGTGCACGCCCTTCGTGTGGTGCAGGGCCTTGCCCTGAATCTCGGCGTCCTTTTCGCGCACGGCGTCGACCCACGGCCCAGCTGCGTTGATCACAACCCGGGCACGGATCTCGATCGGTGTTGACACGTCGTTGGCGAGTTTGTCGCTGCAACGCGCACCTGCAACGCGGCCGTCCTTGTCGTATAGTAGCTCTTCGACCGCTACATAGTTGGCAGCAACCGCGCCGCGCTCGACAGCGGATTTGATCACAGCCAAAGTCAAACGCGCGTCGTCCGTTCGGTACTCGGCGTAGCGAAATGCGCCGAGCGTACTACTGTCCGGCAATAGCGGCGCCTCGCTGAGGGTCGAAGCCCGGGAAAGCAACTTTTTCCGCTCTTCGGGAATCACCTTGGCCAGCCGGTCGTAGATCGACAGGCCTATAAAAGCCGACCACTTCTTGTAGCTGCCTCCGCGCACGATGGGCAGCATCATGCGTTCGCTCAAGACGAGATGGGGCGCGTTGCGATGGAGAATGGTCCGTTCGCGCCCAACTTCCTGAACCAACCGAATGTCGCCTTGGGCGAGGTAGCGCAGTCCACCGTGGATCAGCTTGGTCGAGCGGCCGCTGGTGCCAGAGGCGTAGGATGCCTTTTCAACCAGGGCGACGGAAAGGCCGCGCGTGGCCGCATCCAAGGCGATGCCGCAGCCCGTGATTCCACCGCCAATGACCAGCAGGTCATAGGTTTTTTCTGACAGCTTGGCCAGCAGTTCGGGGCGGCGTGTTGCGTCCAGCATGTGCTTGTCAAGCTTCGGGTTCGATCCAGCCCATGCATCGTTCGACCGCCTTCTTCCAGACCTTGTAGAGCTGGGCGCGCTGGCCCTCGTCCATGGCAGGCTCGAAGCGCCGGCTGATCGAGCGGTTCGCGCTGAAGGCTTCGCGCGTCCAAAGGCCCACGGCGAGCCCGGCGAGACACGCTGCACCGACGGCCGTAGATTCGATGACGGTGGGCCGTTCCACGGGCGTGCCCAAGATGTCTGCCTGGAATTGCATCAGCAGATTGTTCGCGCAAGCGCCCCCGTCGACCTGCAGACTTTGCAAGGTGATGCCGGCGTCTTTCTGCATGGCTTCGAGCACGTCACGGGTTTGGTAGGCCAATGATTCGAGGGTGGCCTTG
>CALACF010000424.1 GCA_937890245.1 uncultured Flavobacteriales bacterium | reverse complement strand
GCATTCGACAAAGAAGACATGGGCGGATTGAATCAAAGATTCACGCAAAGGTATCCAAAATCCCTGCTGGTCCGACGTGTTTCAATCAGCGCAAAACGAGCACTTGGCCCTGGTACGAAATAATGGCCCCCGCGCCATCCTGGATCGCGATGTGATACGGGTAGAAGGCCTCGGGGAGCGGCTTCCCGTCGCGTGTTCCATCCCATCCGTAGTCGGGATCCGCCGAGCGAAACAGTATATCGCCCCAGCGCGAGTAAATTACGAGCTGATAGCTGTTGATGTCCGAGAAGCCGAGAACGGGCTTGAATTCATTGTTTACACCACTTGGAACGATCGCATTGGGCACCCAAATGACGGGTTCCTGCGTGAGGCACACGACGTTTGACCAAGCGGTATAGCCTGCGTCCGACGGAGCGGCGGTTGATCGGATGGCGTAGCAGAATTGGCCTGGTGAATCCATCAAATCGGTCACATCGTCCTCAAAAGCGTACACATTTCCGGCGAATTCGACCAATTCCTCAAGGGAGCCCGCGGCCTGCTCGCTGCGGAAAAGCGTATGATTTACTGGTGATGTAGACCAACCAATATACGGTGACCACGAGAGGTCATGGGCCAGCAAGTCAGTCATCGCCTCGCCGGTGAGAAATACGGTGTGCGCGGTTTGCGTTGACAAAATCGAATCGCCGCAGCTATTCACGACACGTACGTAATAACGGTAGGAGCCGTGGCTGGAATGAATGTCGTTGTCGACAAATGAGAACGCGCCGCCGGCCGAAGTCAAGAAACTGACAAAGTCAAATTCATCATCACCCGGATCGCTGCGGTACAACTCATAGGCCACTGATCCGGCCCCCTGCAAATCGGCGAGAACCTTCACCACAGCGGTCGTATCCGATGCGATGCTCGCCTCCGTCAATACGGCCCAACTCGGACCCGTCGGATACGTAAATTCAAGCGACACCGCATTGGATCGCTGACTCCACTGGCCATCTGCCGAAAAGGCCTCAATGCGGTAGTGGTATCGGCTCCCAAAAGTGGCCCCCTGATGCTGGAACTGAAACTGATCGGCCGGCACCGCAGCCAACAACTCGGTGGGCATCAACGTCCCGTCGGCCAAGGCCTCCGTGGCGCGCACTTCATACCGGTCTACACCCGCGTCCCAATGCACAACGGGCGACCACGACAGCATCGCCTGGTCCGAGCACTCCGAACCCTGTACCATCATAAACAGGGACGCTGCGCACATGGACCCCGCCGCACCCGGATCAGGCGCGCCGTCGACGTAGCACGAATCAAAGGCGGCTACATTGTACGACTCGGGCGCAAGACCGGCCGTAGAAAATGGATTCGTCCACGACAGTTCACCGTTTTCAAGCGTGGCCACCAGGGATTGGAATCCGCCGGTGCACAGGTACACGAGGTAGCCCGCCGCATCAGCTGACACACTCGGCGACCAAGACAGCGTCGCCAAACCCGTGAGCGAATCAACGTCCGCGGTCGCAATCACTGGCGCCGTCGGGTCGATCTCGTCGGCCAAAAAAGTGCCTGTCGGGGCGCTGAGATGCTCACAGCTCGAACCACCGGCGCCGTCGCTGCCCGCCATCCGAATTCGGTAGTACACAAATTCTGCGCAAACATCCACCTCAAGGGTCAACGCAACATTGCCCGACTCATACGGCACGGTCGCCACCTGTGTCCACGTGGCGTCTGGGAGTTGCTGGTCCACAATAAAATCAGAGCCCGCCCCCGAAGGAACATCCCACGGATAGGGCGAATTCCAATCCAGGTCAACCGTCCCAGGCAACAGGCCAGGGGCCACCTCGAGATGCATACCGCAAATCGTATCGGAAGGCGAAGTCTCGCCCCCCGTGTCGTCGGCCATGGAGACGGTAAAGCAGAAGCTCTGTGTTGCAAAATTAACCGCCCCGGCAAGCGTTTCTCCGCCAGTTGAAGCCGGCCCTACGGCTTCCTCGAAGAATTGGCCGAACGACGGGGGCGCATCCAAAATTTGCACGTAGTAGGCGACCGGTGTCACACCCGCCCAATCCCCAACAGGATCGCCGGACCAAGTCAAATCAACCGCCCCAGAAGCGTCCACTGCTGCGCATGACAGCACGGGCGGGGCCTGCGACATGACTGCAAGGCTGCTCACAAAATGCGCCATGAAGGCCACGAGGTAAACGAAGGGTTTGCTAAAGTTGCTGGGCATGAGCGCTACAAAAATGACGCGTCAAACCATCAAACGGTTGCGGGGCGCTTTTGTTTTCCCTCTCAAGACCAATGAAAACTCGGCCCGGAAAGCTGCGTTCTCAAGGCTTCAAACCCAGCCACAACATCGCGCACCACGTCACCCGCCTGGGGCAAGTTGTCCAGGCGCGCGGATACCTGCCCGATTTCCAATTCGCCCTCGACCAAATCACCACCGCGCATGCCCCGCTTTGCACGCCCACGGCCGAGCAGCTCGCGCAAGGCCTCCGGGCTAGCAGACCGCGCCTCAGCCTCCGCCACCTGCGCAGAAAATCCGCCCTCCGTATTGTCGAGCATCCGCACCGGCGTGACGCCCTTCAAGCGCAATTTCGTCGACCCCGCTGCTGCAGCCAAAATATGGGCCTTGAAATCTTCATGGGCCGGACACTCTGCCGTTGCAACAAAGCGACTGCCCATCTGCACACCTGCTGCCCCCAAAGCAAGCGCGGCCATCATCGTGCGGCCGCAGGAAATACCGCCCGCCGCAATGACAGGAACGTTGACGGCCGCCACGACTTCTGGCACCAAGCACAGCGTCGTGGTCTCCTCCCGTCCATTGTGTCCGCCCGCCTCGAAGCCTTCGGCCACCACAGCATCAACGCCGGCAGCTACGGACTTAACGGCAAACGCAGCGCTCGACACAACGTGCACCACAACGACGCCGCGGTCCTTTAAAAATTTAGTCCACTTTTTCGGACTGCCCGCCGAAGTGATCACCACAGGCACACCCATCTCGACAATCGTTTGCATATGCTCCTCTACAGCGGGGTACAGCAGCGGAACATTCACCGCAAACGTCCCGTCAAACCCCGCTTTCACCGCCGCAATTTCCTCGCGCAATTCAGCGGGATACATCGAGCCCGCGCCCAGCGTGCCCAAACCGCCGGCCTGTCCAACCGCTATGACTAAATCCGCATTCGTGCACCAAACCATGCCGCCCTGCACAATCGGATGGCGCGTGCCTAAAAGTTGGCAAAGCGCAGCAGGGCCGGCGGAATGATCGGAGAAGGCTGTGGAAATTGGCATGAAACAAAATAGCATTTACAGCGTACACGTGTAAGCGTGCGCCGATAATGGAAATTGATGTCAAACATACCGCAGTTTCACCCCTACTTTGCAGCATGCGGTTTGCTCAAATTTTCGCCCCATCCATGCGTCATCTTTCGCTCGT
>CALACF010000423.1 GCA_937890245.1 uncultured Flavobacteriales bacterium | reverse complement strand
CGGCCACCAATACACTGTCGCCTGCAACTCCGATAAAGCCGCCGCTTTGATACAGCCCGATACCGGACCAAGCACCCACGCCGTCTTGGATGAACGCCGTGCTTCCAAATACAGCCGTTACAATTCCGTACACTTCGACTGCTGCGCCGTTGAACAAGCCGTCATCGGCATCGCCCATGTCTTGTTGAATGGCGGAAATCGTTTCTGTGCTTGCATACTCGCAGCTGTCGTCCTCGTAGTCAGCTGATGGGCTGAAGTTGGCCGCTGCCGTGTCCATGCAACCGCCAAATCCGACGGTCACCGTACCGACCATGCCTTGTGCGGCGTGGTTTCCGATGGAGCAATCGTAGCTGTAAATGCCGGCCACCGTGAAGGTGTGTGAGCCGATACAGGCCGTTTCGCCCGAGGCCGAAACGGCTGCGATTGCGAAGTCGGCAGGGTTGCCGAAGCTCGATCCGGTTTGGCTGTCCGTTGTGCCATTGGCATCGTGAAGACCGCCAAGATTGACCCAGACAACCGTGCCGCCGAGGGGAACGCTAACCGCTGTGGGGGCGAATTGGTAGGACGAAGCCTCGACCACCGTGCCGCTAATCTCGCAGGCGTTCGATGGGGCGCCGCAGCTGCCCGTGAACGAGTGGGTCCCGTATCCCTCGTATGCGTTGTTGATGGCGTAGTCGATCTCGAGCACTGTCCACTCGCTGCTAAGAGAGTCACCTGCGCTGGTCAGCCAATCGCCTCCATTGCCCATGGCTACGTCTGAGTTCCTCCGGATGGTGTGGTCCTGTGTCGCTGAAGGAACGCCCGCAACGTCCCAGCCCGTGCCGGGATCGCCATTCCAATCACCGATTGCATCGATTTGGACAAAGCTTGCCTCCGTTCCCAGGACTAGCATGTATCCATCGTTGCCGTTGGACAAGTAGGTGTGTGTGTGATCTGCCCCGGCGAGCAGGGTAGAGTCCGCGCTGCCATGCGAGATGAGGTACGTACCGCCTGCGGCAATCATTGCGCCTGCAGGAAAGGTATTCCAATGCTCATATTCGCCGACCACTGCTGGTGCGTTTGACACGCTCGGGAAGGCGTAACCCGTCAGGTCAATCGCCAGGTCCGTAGGATTGTAAATCTCTAGGTATTTGTTGTTTGAAGTGCCCTCGGCGGCTTCAGAAAAGAAGAGGCCGCATTGGGCGTTGATCGAAAGAACGGTCAAGAGAGCAACCGCGGTTGTGAAAAGTTTGCGCATCGTTAGCATGGTTAATTGGGGTCTCGAAAGTACGAGATTAATCGACCTAAATATCCGTCGTCGTGTTAACATGCTGTTATGAAATGCCCATTTCACATTATCAGAAACATTGAAATGCTACAATTCTTTGACCGGGGAAGTATAATTTAACCTCAAACCCCTATAAATAGATATCGAAATCTCCACAAATCGGCACTCAGAACAAGACAGGCTGCCAGCGAAAGGTGGTGCGGTGGATTGGGGTAGGGCCGTTTTCGGCGATGGCCTTGCGGTGGGCGACGGTGGGGTAACCGGCATTGGTGAGCCAGCCGTATTGGGGATGGATTGCCGCCTGTTCCGTCATGTAGGCGTCGCGGTGTGTTTTTGCCAGGATGCTGGCGGCTGCGATCGACGCGTAGCGAGCATCCCCTTTGATGTGACAGCTGTGCGGAATGTTGTGGGGCTTGAATCGGTTGCCGTCAATCAGGGCGTGGTTTGGTTTGAGGGCCAAGGCGTCCAAGGCGCGGTGCATGGCGAGGAAGGTGGCATTGAGGATGTTGATTTGGTCTATTTCCTCGTGGGTTGCCCAGCCGACGGCCCAAGCTGTCGCCGTGTTTTCGATCTCGATGCGGAGGGCCCTGCGGGCGCGAGCCGTTAGTTTTTTTGAGTCGTTGAGCGCGAGGGCAAGGGTGGCTGCGGAGGGGATGACGGCTGCGGCTGTGACAGGGCCCGCGAGGCAGCCGCGCCCCGCTTCGTCAACGCCGGCTTCGAGGCGACCTGCGATTTCAAAGTGTAGCATGGTGGTCGGTCGGGCTATCGTCTGGTAGGCCTGCTGTTCGCGCGATGGAAGACCACAAAGCCCGTGCGCTGCGGTCCCATGTGAAGGCCTTGGCTCGGATGCGACCCGCAGCGGCCATTTCCAGACAAACTTGGGGATTTTTCTCGAGGTAAAGCATGGATTGCGCGACCGCATCTTCATCGCTCGGATCCACCAGACGCGCGGCATCCCCCGCAATTTCAGGGAGGGCCGTGCGGTTGCTAAGGATCACGGGGGTGCCTACCGAAAACGCCTCGATCAGCGGCACGCCGAAGCCCTCGTACCAAGGAATGAAGACCATTGCGCCCGCTGTGGCAACAATGGCTGCAACCGTTTCCTGCTCTTGCCAACCAGTGAAGCACACACGTACTTTTACTTCGGGTTCGAGCGCCTGATAGACTTGCATCGCACCCAGCTTCTTGCGCTTCCACAAGGGCGTGCCGACGATTACCAAATTCCATAGGCCGCCCGAACGACAATAGGCGGCAAAGGCTCCGAGGAGACCCTCGATGTTCTTTCGGGCGTGAAGCGTGCCGACATAAACAAAGTACTCGGCGTTATCAGCCCATGTTGAGCGCATTTCCTGGCGACGGGATGCATCAAAATCCGCGCTCATGTAAACACCACCAAGGCCATTGTACACCGCATCAATCCGGTCTTCGTCCACGCCATAGCGGCTGGAAATATCGCGCTTCGAAAATTCGGAGACCGTGGCGATTCGCGTTGCAATCGAAGAAAATTCGCGGAATCGTGCGCGATAATGCTTCGCAACGCGTGGAGGAAGCCATTCGGGGTGGTGTTCAAAGTTCAGATCGTGCATCACCGCGAGCTGAGCAACGGAGGTACGCCGGGACAGAAACCCATCTGGGCCCACGAATAGATTGGCTTGGATGCGATTGAGAAGGCGGGGCACCGCGTAATCCATGAACAAATCCACCAACCAGGGCCTGCGTGCTGGCGGATAAAGATGGTGTGTCACAATATTTTCCGAGGCAAAGAGTTCATCCGGAGCCGGCCTGTCGAAGATCAAATGAAAGGAATGTTCAGGGTGGGCACTTGCAATTCGCTGGATTGTTTCCAGTGAAAACCAACCGATTCCATCCAATCGACCCGGTATGATCAAACGCGCGTTAAAAGCGATGACTGCCATATGGGTCAAATTTATACTTTTGCGGCATGTCTCAAACCGACTCACAACTGATTTCGCGCATTTGGTCGTGGCGAAAAACTTTGATCATCGCCGGCTTCGGTGGTGCATTGCTCAGCGCTGCGGCCTCAATCATGATGGAAGAGGAATTCCAATCCCAAGTCATCCTTTTTGCGCTGCCCCAGCAATCGATTGGCGCTCAGTTCTACGAAGAAGTGAAAACCGACGACATCCTTGAGTTCGGGGAGACGGAGGATGCCGAGCGCCTCTTGCAGGTCTTGAATTCGGACCGCATCCGCCGCCGTGTAATCGAGCATTTCAACCTTTGGGATCATTACGAAATCGACCGCTCTGAACGGGGCTCTCAGGCTGCCATGTCCAAGGAATACGCTGGAAAAGTGAACGCTTCTCTCACGCGTTATGGTTCAATTGTCATCGACGTTTTCGACAAAGACCCTCTGGTAGCCAGGGACATGGCCAATGAAATCTCGGCTCTTATGGACTCGGTTTCCAACCAACTCCGCAACGACCGCGCAGGCGAATCGTTCCAGTATGCCAGACAATCCCTTGAAGGCACCCAACGCGAAATTCTTGAAATGGAGGACGAGCTCGGCGAATTGCGCGGCAAGGGCATCTATGATTTCCCCACTCAAATCGAGGGGCTCAACGAGCAATACGCAACCGCCCTGGCAGAAGGCAAGCCATCGCGAGCGGAGAGCATCCGCCAGAAAATGGAGGAGCTTGCGCCCTACGCAAATTTGTACAACAAGCTCGTGACCAAACTCGAATCGGCCTACGAACAAGAGGCCATTTTGAAGAAGCGATACGACCTCAACAAGCTCGACGCAAACAGCCAAATGCCCGCCGCCTTCATCGTTGACCGCGCGACTGCATCGGACAAAAAGGCACGGCCTGTGCGTTGGCTTGTCACTGTGATGGGCGGCATGTCGGTCGGGTTTTTCGCACTTGTTTGGCTGTTGATCGCAGCTGCCATCAAGGAAAACGACTGACCTTGAAGTCTTGGACGGCCATCGCGGGCTTTGCCGTGTTACTCGGGGTGGCCATTGCGGCCGACTTCCTGTATTTCGCGGTGTTGCCTTTGGCTGTTGCAGCCATCGCGCTGGCGCTGGTGCGCAAGGACCTCTTGCTGATGGCGATTGTGGCCATGGTGCCGCTTTCCATGAGTTTGGAAGAGCTCGGCATCCGCGGCGTCGGACTTTATCTCCCTACTGAGCCCCTGCTGTTTGGGCTTCTGCTGTTGTTCTTTTTGGACCGTTTG
>CALACF010000422.1 GCA_937890245.1 uncultured Flavobacteriales bacterium | reverse complement strand
CCCACGGCGCAGGACTTGGCGGCGTGATCGACGGATGCCCAGCCGGCCTGAAGTTGGACCTTGCTGCTTTGCAAGTTGAGATGGACCGTCGCCGTCCAGGCCAATCCAACCTCGTCACACCACGCGATGAGGCCGACGCGCTACAACTGCTATCAGGCGTATTCGAGGGCGTCACAACGGGCGCTCCCATCGCCTTTCACATCCCGAGCAAGGACGCTGAGCCCGCGGCCTACGACCACCTGAAGGACAAGTTCAGGCCGAGCCACGCAGACTACACGTATACTGCGAAATACGGACTCCGCGACCACCGTGGGGGCGGCCGGGCCAGCGCCCGTGAAACGGCCAGCCGCGTGGCGGCCGGAGCGATCGCACGACAATTTTTAGCAGCCGACAGCCATGCTGCGAGCGGGACGGCGGGCGTCGAAGTTTGCGCCTACGTAGAGCGGGTGCAGGGCATCGCCATGCACAGCCCGCCCCAGTTCTACAGCCGGATCAATGTGGACGCCCACCCGATGCGCTGCCCAGATGCGACGACGGCTTTGCGGATGGCTGGGCGCGTCGAACAAATGCGCGATGCAGGCGACACAGTGGGCGGCGCCATCGTCATGGTGGCGCGGGGCGTACCGGTGGGCTGGGGCGAGCCTGTTTTTGACAAAATCAGTGCTGAATTGGCACGCGCATTGTGGAGCATCCCCGCCGTAAAAGCCATGGAAATCGGCAGCGGATTCTCGGGCACTTTGATGCGCGGGAGCGAGCACAACGACGCCTTTATCCCAGGCGAAGAAGGCAACCCAGGCCACGTTTCTACGCGCAGCAACAACAGCGGCGGCATCCAGGGTGGCATCTCGAATGGTCGTGAGATCGTCGTGAGATTGGGATTCAAACCAGTGGCGACCATCCGCGCCGAGCAAGACACTGTGGATATCGAGGGAAAAGCAGCCACGGTGGAGGGCCGCGGGAGACATGACCCGTGCGTACTTTCCCGCGCCGTCCCCATCGTCGAAGCCATGGCCCTGCTCGTTTTTGCAGACCTCGCGCTGCGCAATCGGTCGGCCAAGTTGTAACGCTGAATCTGTAACGCCTGAACCCCAACGCTATGCTCAAGAAACCACGCTTGCCAAAAGTCGCCCTGCACACGCAAGTCATCATCGGCCTGCTGGTCGGCGTCATTTACGCATGGCTCTCCATCCGCTTCAATTGGAATCAGTTCACGCTGGACTACGTGAAGCCCTTCGGAGACATCTTCATCAACGTCCTGAAACTCATCGCCGTACCGCTGGTTTTGTTCAG
This sequence comes from uncultured Flavobacteriales bacterium, assembly GCA_937890245.1. Taxonomy (GTDB): domain Bacteria; phylum Bacteroidota; class Bacteroidia; order Flavobacteriales_D; family Sanyastnellaceae; genus UBA8752. The sequence goes on along the minus strand of CALACF010000422.1, from coordinate 574 downwards.
CATCATTTCAGGCGTGGCGTCCCTCGGAGATCCTTCCAAGCTGGGCCGGTTGGGCATCAAGACCTTGGTTACATACGTGTTGACCACGCTGGTTGCGGTGGTGGTCGGGCTGGTTTTGGTCAACATCTTCAAGCCGGGCGCGGCGGTTGACGAGGACCTCTTGCATGCCAATCGAATTCGCTATGAACTCTGGCGAGACGCTGCTGGAGTCCCCGCTTTGGACGACATACAGCTGGCACAAGATCCCGCCAATGCTGAACTTGTGGACCGCATTCGCAATGAAGAGTCATCGAACAACGCGTGGGTTGCCGACAAGCTCAACAAGGCCGACGTCAACAAGAACAGCGGTCCGCTGCAGCCGCTGGTCGACGTGGTGCCGACCAATATTTTTCAGGCGCTCAGCGACATGAGTATGCTGCAAATCATCTTCTTCTCGATCTTTTTCGGGGTCGTGCTTGTGGGGATGCCGAAACAGCAAGCAGCCCCCCTTATCCGCGCAATCGACGCACTAGGAGAAGTCTTCATACAGATGGTCTGGATCGTGATGAAGGCGATGCCCATCTTTGTCTTTGCA
>CALACF010000421.1 GCA_937890245.1 uncultured Flavobacteriales bacterium | reverse complement strand
TGGCGAAATTTCGTGATGAAGGGACGATAAAAACCCATGGCCGCGAGGTGGTGCTGTTACACCCGGACCGCCTTGAAGATGAGCTGCGGTAAGAGATTATGCAAATAGCCATAAAATACTCCTGTGCATGAAACGCGTTGTCATCTTATCGGACCGGTCGGAAAGAACCATGCGAATTTTTCAGTGGATCCGTGATTGGGCGGGAACCTGTGAGCTGAGCTGTGGTTTGATCGTGTTGTTTGAACAAGCACCAGCTTGTCGAACGGGCATGTTGATGAAGCTCGATGCGGTCGTGAAAAGCCAAGCGCTCAAAGAAGCGAGGGCGCACGGGATTTCGATGGCCGCGTCCGATGTGGTGGTAATTGATACAGTAAACGCTAAATCAGGCTGGCTTGAAGCGGCTAGGAAAGGTTCGTACGACTTGATCATTGACGCTACAGAGCAGCTTAACGCCGCCGACTTTGAGAAACTTGGGTTACCTGCCGTCTCGTTTCCCCAAAGCATCTTTGGAGGCTGATGCATGCCAATCCAAATCTTGACCCGGTGGAAAACAACGCGTTGCGCTGGGCCTACCTCGACCGCGACGCTTTTGTGTTCAGTCACGTTCGGGAGCTCTCAGGCGGGGTGCGCCTGATTAAGGTGTTTGTCCCTCAAATGTCTTGTCCCTCGTGCGTTTCGGCACTTGAGCAATTGTCGGCGCGCCTTAAAGGTGTGCAGCGTGCTGAGGTCAATTTCCCCATGCGCCAACTTCAGGTTTGGTATGACCCGGAGGTTCTGAAGTTGAGTGCCTTGGCGAAGCAGATGGATTTGATGGGCTTTCCGCCTGATTTTCAAGAAGCCACGAAAAAGACGGCGTCCATTGGACGCCGTAAAATTCTCGCGCGCCTTGCCGTCGCGGGTTTTGTCTTCGGCAACACGATGATGATGGCCTTTGCGGAATACCTCGGCGGCGAAGAGTTCGGTCTTTCAGGTTTTCAGTCAAAATTTGGATGGTTCAGTGCCATCCTTGCATTGCCCGTCGTGTTCTATAGCGGCGCTGGATATTTCCAATCCGCATGGTCGGCGTTGCGCTCTCGGACACTCAATATAGATGTGCCTGTCGCACTTGGCATTGCAACGCTTTGGATTCGGAGTAGCTGGGAGGTGATTTCGATTGGCGGCATGGGCTACTTTGATTCGCTAGCTGGCCTATTGTTCTTCCTGCTGATCGGCAAGTGGTACCAATCCCGAACACACGACGATATGGTGTATGAACGGGATGTGTTGTCGTTTTTCCCAATCCAGGTTATGCGTATTGAAGCAATTGGAAGCACCCCGGGTCGAGCAGTGCCAACGCCAATTTCGGACCTTCAAGCTGGCGATCGGATCCGCATTCACTACGGAGAAATTGTGCCATGCGACGCGCGCCTTTTGGTGGGCGATGGCCTGTTTGATCGCTCGTTCACCACGGGCGAGAGCGATCCCATTCCGATGAAAGTGGGCGGTGATGTGGAGGCAGGTGGCCGCCAGGTCGGCGGTGCTGTCGAGCTTGAAGTCGTGCGCCCTGTCGAGCAGAGCCGACTGACAAAAATGTGGAATTCGGAGACCTTCTCACCCGACGAAGGCCGCACCATCCAGGACCCCGTCAAGCGTGTGGCACGTCATTTCACTGCGGCGGTTCTGACGATTGCATTGGCCACCTTTGGATACTGGATCTTGCGTGACGCTTCGGTTGCCTGGCAAGCTTTCACGGCCACCTTGATTGTGGCCTGTCCATGTGCTTTGGCGCTGAGCTTGCCTTTTACGTACGGCAGTGCTTTGCGCGCTCTGGGCCGGTCGGGTGCATTTTTGAAGGACGCGCTGGTCGTGGAGCGCATGGCGCAAGCGTCCGTCTTGGTTTTCGACAAGACGGGCACATTGACGCCTTCTCGAAAATTTGATGTGCGCTTCGAGGCACTGTCCGTTGCGGCCGGTGATTCGCAGCACATGGACCTTATCGCTTCGCTTGCCGCCCAAAGCGCCCATCCTATGAGTCGGGCGATCGCCCGAACCGCCCCGGATGCCCAGCATCGCGTTGTGAATTTCGAAGAGTCGGCGGGCCATGGAACGCGCGGAACGGTGATGGAGCACCTGATAAAATTGGGCTCAGCATCTTGGACGGAATCAGATCCAACTGCTGCATTTGACGTTCGAAAGGGCCAGCCAAACGAACGTGTCAGCTACGTTTACGCCTCCATTGATGGCTTGCCGGTCGGGCGATTTTCCTTGGTAAAGCCCCTGCGCGAGGGGGTAGGCGATGAGCTCACTGAGTTGTCGAGAAACTACGATTTGCATTTGGTGAGCGGAGATTCAGACGCCGACCGCAGCGTCTTCACGCAATGGTTCCAGTCAGACAATCTGCACTTCAACCAGCGTCCAGAAGGCAAGGTGGCTTATATTGAAAAGCTTCAAGCGGGAAAGGACCGCCCAGTGGTCGCGATGATTGGGGACGGATTGAACGATGCCGCAGCCTTGCGATCTTCAGATTTGGGCGTCGCTGTTGTTGATGATTTGTACGCCTTCTCGCCTGCTTCTGACTTGATTCTCAGCGCGCCGGCATTGTCGCAATGGGGCGAAATGTTGCGCTTTGCCCGCGGTTCGCGCCGCATCGTCTGGGCCTTACTTATCGTTTCGTTTCTGTACAATATCGTCGGGCTGACTTTCGCTGTTCAGGGGCTGTTGACGCCGGTGGTGGCGGCCATCTTGATGCCGATCAGTTCGATGACCGTCGTTGGGGGCGCCTTGATCAGCACGCGCATCATGGCGCGCCGCCTGAACGCAAACTGATCTAGATCAGATTAGGCGCTGCCGTGCACTGACCTCGCGCAGAAGCCGTGTCTGATGTCCTCCCGTCCTTTGTGGCAGGATCAGTCCTCATGGAAATCATTTTGCTGCTTATCGTGCTAGGAGCCCTCGTGGCTGGCGCTTTCTTGATTGCTTTTTTCTGGGCCCTTGGCGATGGCCAATTTGACGATACCGTGACCCCGGGATTTCGGGTGCTGGACGATTCCTCATCCACTGATGCCAAATCTGAAGCGCCATGAGCCAAGAAACATTCCATTACGACAACGGAATCGTTCGCCTATTTTCTAGAGCCACTGTTATTTGGGGGTTGACCGGCATGACAGTCGGTCTTTTGATTGCACTTCAGCTGGTCTTCCCGGTTCTCAACGCTGAGACGTCTTGGTTGACTTTTGGTCGTCTCCGCCCATTGCACACCAACGCTGTGATTTTTGCTTTTGTGGGCAACGGCATTTTTGCCGGTGTTTACTACTCGCTTCAGCGTTTGCTCAAAACGCGTATGTTCTCTGATCGGCTCAGTAAGATCAATTTCTGGGGCTGGCAGGCGATTATTCTGTCCGCGGTGGTCTCGCTTCCGATGGGCTACACCACTTCGAAGGAGTACGCTGAATTGGAGTGGCCAATTGACATCGCGATCACGCTCGTCTGGGTTGTGTTCGGCATCAATTTGATCGGCACAATTCTGAAGCGACGCGAGCGCCACATGTACGTAGCCATCTGGTTCTACATCGCGACATTCATCACGGTTGCAGTCTTGCACGTGGTGAATTCGTTCGAGTTGCCAGTCTCTTTTTTCAAGAGCTATTCCTGGTATGCGGGGGTGCAGGATGCGCTGGTGCAATGGTGGTACGGGCACAATGCAGTTGCCTTTTTCCTGACCACGCCCTACCTCGGGTTGATGTACTACTTCATCCCGAAGGCCTCGGGCCGCCCGGTCTATTCCTACCGGTTGTCCATTGTTCACTTCTGGGCACTCATCTTTATTTACATCTGGGCTGGCCCGCACCACTTGCTGTACACGGCTCTGCCAGATTGGGCACAGAGTCTAGGTACGGTGTTCTCGATCATGCTCATCGCTCCGTCTTGGGGCGGCATGCTCAACGGCCTACTCACTTTGAGAGGCGCGTGGGACAAGGTCCGAGAGGACCCCGTTTTGAAGTTCATGGTTGTGGCGGTTTCGTCCTATGGCATGGCCACGCTAGAGGGGCCATTGCTAGCGCTCAAGAACATCAACGCTGTCAGCCATTACACCGACTGGACCATTGCCCACGTGCACGTGGCTGGCCTCGGTTGGAATGGAATGTTGACGTTCGGCATGCTGTATTGGCTGATTCCTAAGATGTATAGGACGAAGCTTTATAGCAAGCGCGCTGCCAATATCCACTTCTGGATCGCTACGTTGGGCATTCTGTTTTATGCCATTCCTATGTATTGGGCTGGCTTCACGCAGGCAATGATGTGGAAGCAGTTCCGTCCGGAAGGCATGCTGCTTTATCCCAATTTCCTGGAGACTGTTCTTCAAATTGCTCCCATGTACGCCCTGCGTGCCTTTGGCGGTCTGCTCTTCTTGACTGGTGCCGTGATCATGGCATGGAACTTACGTATGACTGGCAAGCACGGACAATTCTTGCGCGATGAGAAGGACAGCGCCGCGGCGTTGCCACCTTCGGAGCCACGTGGAAAAAGCGAGAGCTGGCACAGGTTCTTAGAGCGCCGACCCGTTCAATTGGCGGTCTTGAGCTTCGTGGCGATTTTGATTGGCGGCGCTGTGGAGATTGTCCCGACGATGCTTGTTAAAAGCAACGTGCCTACGATTGAAGCGGTCCAGCCCTACACACCGCTCGAACTTGAAGGGCGCGATTTGTATATCCGCGAGGGCTGCAACAATTGCCACAGTCAGATGATTCGTCCGTTCCGTGACGAAACAGAGCGCTATGGGGAATATTCAAAGGCGGGAGAATTTGTCTATGACCACCCCCATTTGTGGGGTTCCAAGCGGACAGGTCCGGACTTGCATCGCGTAGGCGGTCGCTACCCTGATAGCTGGCATTACCACCACATGATCGATCCTCGGACCATGTCGCCCGAGTCCATCATGCCTCCTTACCCGTGGCTCGTTGAGGACGACCTCGACAGCGGCGACTTGGAGCGCAAGATTTCGGCGATGCGCACACTCGGCGTTCCGTATCCAACGGGATATGAAGATCTTGATGAGCGAGGAATGAGTGCGGCACGCAAGGACATGGAAAAGCAAGCCTTGGCCATTTCGAACCGCCTTAAGTCACAGGACATCGAGTGCCTTCCGCACAAGGAAATCATCGCCCTGACGGCCTATATGCAGCGCCTTGGAACGGACATTGGCAAAGACACGCACTCAGCGCCTAACGCCCAGAAACCATGATGAGATACATCAAACACCACATGGCCACGATCGATGGAGTGGAGATTTGGCCCTTGCTGTCTCTGGGCATTTTCTTCTTGTTCTTCGTCCTCCTCATTTGGCGGGTGATCAGAATGCGGAGGGGCTACGTTGAGGAAATGGGCAATATGCCTTTGGCTGTAATATTGCTCGTAGCATTGGGCGCACCCAACGCATTGCTGGCCCAGGGGGCGCAAACAGAAGTAGTCGAAGGTGCTGCTGGGGTTGCGCAGCATTTCGGCATGAGCGACAACTTGTGGGTCATCGCATTGCTGAGTTCAACTGTTATTTTGACGTGGATCATCGTAATGTCACTACGCATTTTGCGCGAGTTGATCGTCTTGAAACTGAGTATACTTTCAGAATCTGGCGGTCTCTCTTCTGACACGACGCCCCAGAAGTCAAGTCTGTCAGTCATGGCAGTGTTTGCCCTGGCCCTGAGCCCTGGCTCTTTCTGGCTTCTTGTGATGGCGAACGTCTTTCTCGTCGTTTATCTCGTTGTGATTCTGCGCAACATCAAACAGATGAGCCGCAACATGATGCAAACCGATATGGAGCTGGAAGCCATTGAGGCGGCTGAGGCTTCATGTGAAATACCAGAAGAGACCGGTCCAAATTGGCTAGAAAGGCTGTGGAAGGGCCTCAATGCGCATGTCGAAATTGAGCATGAGGAAGATGTGATGTTGGACCATGCGTACGATGGAATTCGGGAGCTCGACAACCGCCTTCCGCCGTGGTGGCTGTACGGATTCTACGTGTCGATGTTTTTTTCGGTGGCTTACATCTTCAATTATCACTTCTTCAAGTACGCGCCGCTGCAAGCCCAGGAGTATGAGCTGGCGATGCAGGATGCTGAGGCTGAGGTCGATGCGTACCTGTCTGGTTTGGCTGCCAATGTGGATGAGCGCACGGTGCAGTATATCTTGGACGCTGGGCGTCTTTCCGATGGGAAATCCATTTACAAAGCCAATTGTGTTGCGTGCCACGCACCCGATGGCGGTGGAGGCGTAGGCCCGAATTTTACCGACAGCTATTGGATCAGTGGCGGTCACATTGGCGATTTGTTCAGGACGATTAAGTACGGGGTTCCTGCGAAAGGCATGCGGCCATGGAAAGCTGATTTGACCGCTGTTCAGATTCAAAATGTTGCTACATATATCTTGAGTCTACAAGGCACCGAGCCCGCTGCGCCGAAGGATGCGCAGGGCGATTATGTCGAGCCTGAGTTGCCGCTTGAAAACTGATGTCTGACGGATTCCGCGACCACATCGCTACGGTCGATAACCAAGGCGGACGCATCTGGATTTATCCCCGCCATATATGGGGACGCTACCTCTCACGCCGGCGCTGGGTAGCGCACGCTTTGCTGGTTTTCTTGTTTGCGGGTCCGTGGGTTCGTATTGGGGGCGAACCGATGTTGCTGATGAACATCCTCGAGCGCCGCTTCGTGATTTTAGGCCAAGTTTTTTGGCCTCAGGACACGTTTATTTTCGCGCTCGCCATGCTGACCTTCATCGTGGCGGTGATGGTCTTTACGGTAGTTTTCGGTCGCCTTTTTTGTGGTTGGATCTGCCCTCAAACCATCTTCATGGAGATGGTTTTCCGCCCCATTGAGCGCCTCATTGAGGGCGATGCACCAGCCCGAAGACGCCTAGATGCTGCGCCTTGGTCGCGAAAGAAGGCTTTCAAAAAGGGTCTCAAATGGTCCCTGTTCTTTGTCCTGAGCTTCTCGATCGCCAATACCTTTCTTGCCTACATCATTGGCAGCGAGGCCTTGGTTGAGATCATGACTGATCCACCCTCTCAGCATCTGGGTGGCTTGGTGGCCATCACGATTTTCTCTGTTGTCTTCTTCTGGGTATTTGCCAGACTGCGTGAGCAAGTCTGCACAACCATTTGTCCTTATGGCCGCCTGCAAGGTGTTTTGATAGATCGCGACACCGTTGGCGTTGCGTACGATACATACAGAGGAGAACCCCGCGGGCCCGTCAAGCAGTTGGCTGCGGGCGACTGCGTGGACTGTTCGCTCTGCGTTCAGGTTTGCCCAACGGGAATCGATATTCGAGACGGCTTGCAACTTGAATGCGTGCACTGTACGGCTTGCATCGATGCCTGTGATGACATCATGGTGAAACTCGGCCGCAAAAAGGGCTTGATTCGCTATGCTTCAGAGCGAAGCCTTGAAGAAAAAACTCCTTTTCACCTGACCACCCGGGCGCGCGCTTATATGGCTGTTTTGCTCGCCTTGATAGGCGTGCTCACTACGTTGGTGATCGTCCGCAGTGATGTGGAGCTCCATGTGCTGCGCGCTCAGGGAATGGTATACCAATTACACGACGACCGAACGGTGTCGAACCTGTACCATTTTACCCTCGTCAACAAGACGGCTGATTCGCTGTTAATCGAGATGCGGTCGCGCGATCCTCGTTTTCATCTTGACATCGTCGGTGCCACCAACTCTACCTATTTGTACCCAGAAGACATGCTCGATGGCGTCATGTTCATTGTCGCCCACCGGGACTCTATCGACCGGGGACGCAGTGCCTTGAGGATCGAGGCTTACTCCAACGGAGAATGTCTCTCCAAAACGAAAACCGAATTCCCCGCTCCTTATTGAGTGGAAGAAAACCCAATTGGCATGAAAGAAGACCAGAAAATCAACCGGAAACGCAGCTGGAATTGGGGCCACGGTTTGACCCTTGGAATGCTTGGTTTCATTGCCTTCTTAGCCTTTATGGTCTACAAAGCGATGAGCCTTCCGACAAACCTTGTGCGTGAGGATTACTACCTTGCGGAAATGGATTTTGGCGACCAAATGGCGGCTGAGTCACGTGGGAATCTCTATGCCAATCCTGTATTGTCTTTCGAAAATGGAATGCTTACAGCACGATATCCCAGCATGGACTTGCCCGATATTTTAGTGGCTGACCTTTCCTTGTACTGCCCGGCTGACCTGACCAAGGACCGTGAATGGCTCGCTACGAAATCTACACTCAGCGGCGATGGATCGGTGTCGCTTCAAGTTCCTCTGGCGCAGCCACCATCGGGCCTCGCCTACATCGAAATAGAATGGACCACCCCCGAGGGCAAAGCCTACCATCGGGTCGTACATCATTTCCCGGTTCGGCACTAAGTCCGTCCCTAGCCCACAATCAAGCCGTCGCGCAAGGTGATGGTACGGTCGGCCCGGCTTGCGAGCTGATCATTGTGCGTC
>CALACF010000420.1 GCA_937890245.1 uncultured Flavobacteriales bacterium | reverse complement strand
TCCTGGGGCTCATCGCTTTATCCACAGCCGTGGACTTCCTTGTGGGGCTTCGTCTGGATCCCAATCGAGAGGCTGGCCCAAACAAGAAAAAATACCAGTTGCAACGCAAGGCCTGGCTCGGCCTGTCCATTGCTGTCAACTTGGGGCTGCTCGGCTACTTCAAGTACGCCGGGTTCTTTGTACAGAACTGGATCGACGCCTGGGCCAGTTTGGGCATCGAGATGCACGCCTCTACCCTGAAAATCATCTTGCCCGTCGGCATCAGTTTCTACACCTTCCAAACCCTCAGTTATAGCATCGACGTCTATCGCGAGAAGCTCAAGCCTTCTCGCGATATCGTAGCGTTTGCAGGCTTCGTAGCGTTCTTTCCCCAGCTCGTTGCCGGTCCAATCGAACGGGCCACGCGCCTTCTGCCCCAGCTGATCAGCCCCCGAAAATTCAACTACAGCCAGGCGCGCGATGGCTTGGTCCTCATCCTTTGGGGACTGTTTAAGAAAGTCGTGGTCGCAGACACATGTGCGGGCTACGTCGACATGTGCTTCACGAACACGGGCGCCCAAAGCGGATCGACCTTGGTCATGGGCGTGGTGTTCTTTGCCTTCCAGATTTATGGCGACTTCTCTGGATACAGCGACATCGCCATCGGCACATCCAAACTGCTGGGCATCGAGCTGATGAGCAATTTCAAGACCCCGTACTTCTCACGGGATATCGGCGAGTTTTGGAGGCGCTGGCACATCTCGCTCTCCACTTGGTTTCGCGACTACCTCTACATCCCCTTGGGCGGATCGCGCGTTGGGCAAGCAAAAGCCATCCGAAATGTCTTCGCGATCTTCCTTGTCAGCGGGTTTTGGCATGGGGCCAATTGGACCTTTGTCGCCTGGGGCGGAGTCCATGCTGTGCTCTTTGTTCCACTTCTGTTGCGGGGGAAGAATCGGCAGCACGCCAGCAACGTGGTGGCCGAAGGGCGCCTTCTTCCCTCACTCAAAGACGTATACGCCATGGGGACCACCTTTGCGATGGTTTGCGCCGCGTGGGTTTTTTTCCGGGCGGACTCAATCGATGGGGCGATCTTTTATTTTGAGCATATTGGGCACGACCTGTTTACCCGCCCCTGGATCAGTCGCCCGACATTTCTCTTCTGCGGCTTGCTAATTTTACACGATTGGTTCCACCGACACGACGAACGCCGCCCCTTGCAGATTCCATTTCGCCCCGTGAGGTGGCTGGCCTATTGCATGATTGCTTGGCTGGTTCTTAAAGGACTGGGTACGCCTTCGGACTTTATCTATTTCCAGTTCTGATGCGGAAGCTGGTCTTAAATATCGTTTTGTTTTTTGCCGCATTTGGCACCTTCTGCGGAGCAGCTGTCATTGGTAGCCGTTACGTCCCAACGCTCGAAAACTGGCTTTGGGGGAAGAGCTCTGCCCACGGATCCACCAATTTAAGGATCCCCGAATTTGTCGAGTGGTCTGAAGCCAATCCCTCGCCGGACATCCTTTTTTTGGGAAGCAGCACCTGCTACCGCGGCATCAATCCAGCACGGTTCGACGCATTTGGATGGGCCAGCTTTAACCTTTGCTCAAGCGCACAGCCCCTGGCAACCACCCAATTCATACTCGATTTTTCCACACAGCACAGCGCACCCAACATGCTGATACTCGACGTGTATGAAGGCGTGATGAACGGGACATTTTATCAATCCCGGCGCGACCATATTCTCAGCAACAATCTGGTCGGAAATCAGGCATTTCAGCAGATGGCCTGGTCATCGGGTGATCCCTTTCTGTACATGCAGGCCAAGTACTTCGCGTGGAAAAGAAAAGCGGCACCCCTTCCCCCCTTGTGGCCGGGGTCGACAGACCATTATGTCGGCCGAGGCTTTGTGGAATCGACTAGAGAAGTTCAGGACATCCCCCCATGCAAACACGATCAAACAGCGCTTCACGCAGAAAACATTGAAGCACTGGACTATATCAAAGAGCGCTGCGAAGAATTGGGGGTTCAGCTGGTGCTGCTGGCGCCGCCCATGACATGTACAGGTGAGCTATATTGGCCTGAAGCATTTTCTGACTTTCTGAGAATTGACGGAAACGATTGGCCAGATTCCAAGGTGGATACGATGTACTATGATGACCACCATTTGCGGGCGATTGGGGCGAAATTGTACTCGGACTGGTTGGGGAAAGAGCTATTGAAATTATGAACGCAATTATTGTATTTGCCCTCACGGCATTTTTACCCGCTTGCAGCATGGCAAATTCGGACACCACGGGCAACAACGGAGGCCAACACGCCCACACCAACACGCTGATTCACAGCAGCAGCCCCTATTTGAAGCAACACGCGCACAACCCCGTAGACTGGCAGGAGTTCAGCAATGCGGCGTGGGAAGAGGCACGAAAGACGGATAAAATGGTGTTGGTGAGCGTGGGATACAGCGCGTGCCATTGGTGCCATGTGATGGAACACGAAAGCTTTGAGGACGAAGCGACTGCTGCGTACATGAACGAGCATTTCGTGTGCATTAAGGTGGACCGGGAAGAGCGCCCCGATGTAGATCAGGTGTACATGGATGCCGTGCAGCTGATGAACAAGCGGGGTGGGTGGCCTTTGAACTGCTTCACGTTGCCGGATGGGCGGCCGATTTTTGGCGGAACCTATTTCCCCAACGCTCGCTGGATGGACGTGCTGCGGCATTTGGTCGACCTGAAGCGCGAGCATCCCGAGCAGATGTTGGACTACGCTGAAAAAGTAACGGCAGCTGTAGAAGGTGAGGCGGCGGCAGGGAAGCAGAAGTCACACGCCAAGATGCTCGACGGCCTGCACGGCGAGGTTGATCGCTGGAGCGGTGGCTGGGATATCCACTGGGGTGGGATGCGCAGTGCGCCGAAGTTTCCGGTGCCGGTGAACCTAGAATTTCTTGTGGATTGGACGGATTATTCTGGAGACAAGATGGCCCGCGACTTTGTCGAGGTTACGCTGAACAAAATGGAGGCCGGCGGGCTGCAGGACCATGTAGGTGGCGGATTTGCGCGCTACAGTACGGATGCAGGTTGGCACGTTCCTCATTTTGAAAAGATGCTTTATGACAATGCCCAACTGCTCGGGCTATATGCTCGTGCGGCCTTGAAGTGGGGCGATGATGCGCCGCCGACTTGGCGACGGGCGGTGGAGCGCACCATTGCCTTTTCGTCGCGCGAATTGCTGCGCGAGGATGGGGCGTTCTACAGCGCATTGGATGCAGACAGCGAAGGGGTCGAGGGGAAGTTCTACGTTTGGACCGAAGAGGAGTTGAAGGCGACATTGACCATTCCGGAATGGGCGGCCTTCAAAATGGCCTACGACATCGGGGGGCGTTCGCTCTGGGAGCACGAACAGAATTGCTTGGCGCGATGGGCGGGTTTGCCTGGGGTGGCCGATGCGATGAGCATGAGCGATGAAGCATTGGGCCGGTTGATGGACGGGGCGCTAGACAAGCTGCTCGAAGTGCGCGCCGGTCGTGTTCGACCTGGGCTGGACGACAAGGCGCTCACTTCTTGGAATGCCCTGATGGTGACGGGCCTGTGCCAGGCGGGAGCTGCACTTGAATCGATGGAAGCCGGAGCGGGCGGCGATGCATTTGAGCTCGCCCTTGGAGCTGGGAATTTTATGCTCGCGCAGCGAGATGAAAATGGCGGAATCTATCATTCGCACCACGCAACAACCGGCCCGCGCATCGAAGGCTTCCTCGAGGATTACGCCGGTGCAGGACGTGCGTTCTTGGACCTCTATCAAGTGACGCTGGACACACAGTGGCTGCTGGCATCGGAAGCCCTGGCCGAACAGGCTGTGGCGGACTTTCTCGATACGGCAACCGGCGGCTTCTGGTTTACAGCTGCAGGGGCTGAGCCGCTGTTTGTTCGCAAACAGCAAAACGACGACAGCGTCGTTCCATCAGCAGGCGCACAAATGGCCCACTTGCTCCACGATTTGGGGCTCGCCCTGGGGCGGCCGCGCTGGGTTGAGCTCGCCGACAAGGCACTCGCAGCCCAACAGTCACAAGCCTACAGCCTTTCAAGGGCCGCCCTCTGGGGCCAACTCGTCCTCAAGCGCACCACGCCCTTTCGCGAGGTCGTCATATCTGGAGGCGAGCCTCAGCAGCAGCGCCATGCAGCACGAGAACTCTACGCCAGAAAGGGCCACGCCGCCGTGCTGGTCGGACACATCGAGGGGCCACCCGACGCAACGCCCCTGCTCGAAAACAAGGCCAGCGAAATCCTCACATTCTACGTCTGCCAGGAGGGCGCCTGCAACCTGCCCGTCTACAGCATCGGAGAAGCACTCGAACAATGGAACTGACCGTACGCCCCTCCAGAACCAGCCGCAGGACCCGCATCCGACGCCTCGCCACCCTCCTGATCGTCCTCGCTTCAGCCACACCTCAAGTCACAGCCCAAAACGACTGCGACGCAGCGAAAAAATCAACGACCCACGTCGAAACTCCACAGCAGAAAACCCGCCGGCAAGCCGTCGAAAAAAAGCGCAACGAACGGCGCGATCGGCATTGGGATGTGCAGTCCCGCGAGACCCGAAAACGCATGCGACAGAACAACAGATACGCGCGACGTCAGGCCCGAGGAAAGTCCGGGCCCAACTGGCTTGAACGACTTTTCCACCCGCGCACAACGCCCTGGCATCTCCGCCTCAGAAGCCGGGCCAAATCCATCAATTCAGGGCGAAGAAAAACGCGTTACTGAGACCGCAGTTTTCGACAAAAAAATGCCTGCCAACAAGCGCAAAAACTTGGTCTAATTAGGCACAAAGAATCACAATCGTCTTGTGCTATATTTACGCCCCCACAATCGAGAAACACAGGCCCGATTATGACGCGCACATTCACAATGACCATTCCTGCTCTCCGCATTCCCGGAATCTGCATCTCTGCGTTCATCGCATTGCTATTCACCATCTCGACATCAACGCTTGATGCCCAAGTTTCCTCCGGGACGCTGAAGGGTGTGGTGACCAATGGAGAAACGGGCGAGACCCTGCCCTTCGTCAACGTCATTCTGTTCCTCAATGGGAACCAGATCACCGGCGGAACCACCGACTTCGATGGAAAATACACCATCAAGCCCATTGACCCTGGAACGTACGACGTACTGTTCTCCTTCGTGGGGTACACCCCAAAGCGGATCACTGGCGTCGTCGTCAACGCGAACAAAATTCAATTCGTCAACGGCACCCTGTCTGAGGGTGTGATGATTGACGAGGCAGAGGTGGTGACTTACACCGTCCCATTGATTGACCGCGATGGCGGTGCTTCAGGCGGAACCGTGACCCGAGAAGACATCGAAAAGCTTCCCGGACGCGATGTAACCAGTGTAGCAACGACAGTGGCCGGTGTGGGAACCAGTGGCACGGGAGGCGGCATCTCAATTCGTGGCGCACGGACGAGCTCGACTTGGTACTACATCGACGGCGTGAAAGTGCGCGGTTCAGCATCACTTCCGAAGAGTGCCATCGAGGAGGTGAGCGTGATCACAGGTGGTGTTCCGGCCAGTATCGGTGACGCTACGGGCGGCATTATCAGCATCTCACTCAGAAACTCTTCGAGCAAGTGGTTTGGCGGTGCAGAGGTCATCACCTCGGGCGTCCCCATCGGCAACGACAAGACCATTGGTTTTGATGAGTACGGCTACAATCTTTTAGAAGGCACCTTGAGTGGACCGCTCATGTTCCGCAAGGACGATGAGGGCAACCGTACCTCACCATTGCTCGGGCTGTTCTTCTCGGGCAACCTTGCAAACAACACGGATGGACGTCCAACCTTTGGCGGGCTTTACGCCATGAAAGAGGAAACCCGCCAAGAATTGCTGGCCAATCCCCTGCGCCAGAACATCAACCAATCGACCGGCGAGGTGAACGGCGCCTTGTACGAAGCAGATTTTCTTGACGCTAGCGACTTTGAAAAAGTCCAAACACGTAAGAATGTAGCCAACACCAGCGCCAACATGGTGGCCAAGATCGATGTGAAAACATCGGACCTCGTGTCATTGACCTTTGGCGGCAACGCGGCTTACTCGAAGGGACACAGCTTTTCTTACGCAAATTCGCTCATGAATTGGGATAACAACCAATTGAATACGTCACTAACATGGCGTGCATACACCAAGTTCTCACAGCGATTCCAAGCCCAAGAGGGGGAGGCAAACGACGGCGGTTTGAACAACGTCTACTACTCGGTGATGGTCGACTACTCCAAGAGCACAGCCCGTTCGGAGGATGACACGCATCTTGACAACTACATGCGCTACGGCCATGTGGGCAATTTCGATGTCAAGACCCGCAATGACTATGAATTTGATCCCATGGCTCAAGTGTTCCGGCACTCGGGATGGGAGGACACTGCGGTCTACTTTATGCCTTCGCAGTACAACGGTGACCTCGCCGCGATCACGAACCAGTACTTCAACCTCTTTGACCGCCCAGCCTACGACGAAAGTGTCGACGGGCCATACGACAACCTGCTCGAGGTTCAAAACAGCGCATTGCTCAATGGGCAAGAGCCCATCGAAACTTACGGGCTCTGGAGTTACCTCGGAACGCAGAACAACAGCTTCTCCAAGTCCGACAACACACAGTTTCGAATTTCTGCGGCTGGATCTGCCGATATTGGCGAGCACGCTTTGCAGGTCGGTTTTGAATATGAGCAGCGGCGCGACGCCTTCTTCAGCTTGGCCCCTGGCGGACTTTGGACCCTCGCTCGTCTGAACACAAACAGCCACATCAAGGAGATCGACATGAGCGACTCGACTGTAACAAACATCGGAACCGGTTATTACGTCACATACGACCGTTTGATCGGCGACAACCAGTTTGAAGTCGACCGCAACTTGCGCATTTCGCTTGACCTCGACCCCGACGGCAACGACTACATCAACGTAGACGCCCTCGATCCCTCGGAGATTTCACTCGATTTCTTCGGTGCGGACGACCTGCTCAACCAGGGGAGCAACTACGTGAACTACAGCGGATTTGACCCGTATGGAAATGCCGTCTCAGGGCGACCAACGATCGAGGAATTCTTCAATGAGACCAATGACGCGGGCTACCGCACGCGGCCCATCGGCGCATACGAGCCGATCTACATCGCCGGGTACATCATGGACAAGTTCACCTTTGATGACATTATCTTCAATGTGGGTGTCCGGGTCGACCGCTTTGACGCCAACCAGCCCGTTCCAAATGACCCCTACGTCATCGGCGAGAACTACACCTTGGGCGATGTCAAAGGCCAATTGCTCGAGCAATTGAACCCCGACTACGAGGTGCCTTCCAACATCGGAGATGACTTCGCGGTTTACGTGGACGCTTTGAGCGGCCCTGCAAACGTGGTTGGATTCCGCGATGGAGACACTTGGTACAACGGCCTGGGAACGGAAGTTCAGGATCCAGACGTACTCGCTGTAAACGAGCGCTACCCTGCCCCTTGGCTGGTGAACGGCCCCGATGCCCCCTTGACCTCCAAAGCATTCCGCGATTACAAGCCGCAGATCAACGTCATGCCGCGCGTCGCCTTCTCGTTCAATATCTCTGACGAGGCGGTGTTCTTTGCGCATTACGACATGCTGACCCAGCGCCCCACGTCTTCGAACCGCTTTTCGCCGATAGACTACCTCTTCCTCGAGAACCGAAACAACCTGATTGCAAATCCGAACTTGCGCCCAGAAAAGACCGTCGACTACGAGCTCGGGTTCCAACAGGTACTCTCCAAAACCTCAAGCTTGAAAATCTCCACGTTCTATAAGGAGATGCGCGACATGATCCAGGTTCGGAACTTCACCGGAGCTTACCCACGTCCCTACCGCGCATTCGGCAACCTCGACTTCGGAACCGTCAAGGGCATGAGTGTCCAATACGACATGCGCCGTACAGGCAATGTCCGTTTGAATGCAAACTATACCCTGCAATTCGCAGATGGAACGGGCTCTACCACTGAGACAGCCCTAGCGCTCATCAACGCTGGTCTGCCTAACCTCCGTACGATTACGCCACTCAACTACGACCAGCGCCATCGCATCGTTCTCAACATCGACTACCGTTACGGCGATGGCGAGGACTACAACGGACCAATGTTCAAGGGCAAGCAGCTCTTCGCAAACACAGGCATCAACATGATCACCAATATGGGATCGGGCACACCGTACACCGCCCAGGTGTTCGCAACGCCGATCACAGGCGAGATCAGCCCATCGACAGAAGGCAGCCTCAACGGCAGCCGTTTGCCGTGGCAAGTGACCCTCAACATGAACATCGACAAAAGCTGGGCCATCGCCTTCGGCAACGGCAAGGATGGAAAAGAAGGCGAGGCCTTCATCAATGCCTACCTCTGGATATCGAACGTGTTTAATATCCAGAACATCACCAGCGTCTACCGTTTCACCGGCACGCCAGATGAT
>CALACF010000419.1 GCA_937890245.1 uncultured Flavobacteriales bacterium | reverse complement strand
GCTGCACCATGACGTGGCCGGAAGACCACAAGACCTCGGCGCCATTCTCTGGCGAAGCCGATGCGATGTCCGCGGGATTGAGCGTGGTCATTGCATGGGGTGCGGCGCTGTGCTCTTGTGTTCGCCGAACGGTTACGTATGCCGCATCGAGCAGGACGTTCGGCGTCATCGTCAGCCGACCCTCAGTGATGGGCAGAGCCACCGTCAACGGCTCGAAGCCCAGGCTGCGAACCGTCACGGAATCGCATCCATCCCACGCCGCGTCAAACTGTATGACGCCCAGGGCATCCGCCGTCAAAGAAATGGCGTCTGTGCATTGGGCGGTTGCGAAGGGAACGGGTGCGCCTTCGCG
The DNA here is from genome assembly GCA_937890245.1 of uncultured Flavobacteriales bacterium. Lineage (GTDB taxonomy): Bacteria > Bacteroidota > Bacteroidia > Flavobacteriales_D > Sanyastnellaceae > UBA8752. Next base: position 2,194 of record CALACF010000419.1, on the reverse strand, counting down.
ATCGACAAGGTGTATGTTCTGGGCCGAAGCGGAATTGGCATAAGCCAACAACGCCATGGACATTAACAACTTACGAAGTGAGAACGGCATGTAATACATCCCAAGATTGAATCGGTGCGCGGCGCGAAAGGTGGAGCTGCAAATATTGGACATGGGCACGCAAGAGTAGGACGCGGTGGTCCTTGTCGATTTTCAGTTCACGCAGCTTAGCAATTTTCATGCCTTGAATGCCGGTGAAGAGCTTTGCGATGTCGACGTCCAGGTGGCCGTCCTCCACAGGCGGGTCGTACTGCCATTCAGCCGACTGCAAATTGTAACGTTTTGCTCCGGCTGGCGGCATGATCGACTCGGGTTGCAAGCCCAGTAATTTCACCAGCTCAACCGCAAAAGCCAGATGAACCCAGGCCGTTTGCTCCTCGTGTTCCAAGACATGTGCGGCACGCATCAGCGCCTCAAAGACTTCGGGATGTGCCACTTCAGGGGCGAGAATCTTGTCGGTAAATTCGGCGAGAAACATCGCCACCGCGGCGCGGTTCATCTCGGACGCCGTCCTAATCTGCACCCAAGGGCGTTCGGATTTTTGAAAGCGAAACAGGCCGCCGGGCTTGCCCTTGAGGTCTGCAATCTCCAAGACGGTGAGCGGAGCAAACCGCCGATTGCTTCGGCGTCCACCTCGTTTTCCCTCCCGCATCCAACAGCCAATCACGCCGTGTTCCCGCGAAAACATGCGCATCACCGAGGTGCCATCCCCGTGATCCACCGTGCCCAAAACGATGCCCATATCGCCGATTTCCGCCTCGCGCTTCATCTGCGCAAACTACGACGAGCCGCAGCGGGCTTGCCATAACTTCGCCTCACTTTTGCACGCCCATGCCCATTTTCCCAGATTTTCCGGATCCTGCATTTTTAGACCAATCCTTCCGCTACAAACGGCTGGAAACGCGCAGCATGCAGATCGGTGGCCTGTCACTGGGCGGCGATGCTCCGATCCGGCTCCAAAGCATGACAACGGTCGAAACCAGCAACGTGCCAGGCACCATCGCCGAATCGGTGCGCATGATCGAAGCGGGCTGCGAAATCGTACGGGTGACCGCACCAAGCAAGCGCGAGGCGGCGTGCTTGGAAGACATCCGCTCTGGGCTTGACGCCTTGGGCCACGCCAATATTCCGTTGGTGGCTGACATCCACTTCACGCCCAACGCCGCTGAACTCGCCGCTGACTTTGTCGAGAAAATCCGTGTCAACCCCGGAAACTACGCCGACAAAAAACGCTTTGAAGCCCACAACTACACCGACGAAGCCTACGCGGCTGAACTCGAGCGCATCCGCGAGCGGTTTACGCCCCTCGTTCTAAAATGCAAGGCCCTTGGCCGCGCGATGCGCATTGGCACAAACCACGGCTCCCTGTCGGACCGCATCCTTTCACGGTATGGCGACACGCCCGAGGGAATGGTCGAAAGTGCCCTGGAATTTCTGCGGATCTGCCAGGACGAAGATTACCACGACATCGTGCTGTCCATGAAGGCCAGCAACCCCCAAGTGATGGTCCAGGCGTATCGCCTGCTCGTCGTACGGATGCGCCAAAACGGGTCCGTCTACCCGCTTCACCTCGGCGTAACCGAAGCGGGAGAAGGCGAAGACGGACGGATCAAGTCCGCCGTCGGCATCGGCACCCTCCTCGAAGATGGCATTGGCGACACGGTCCGCGTCAGCTTAACGGAGGCACCCGAAGCCGAGATCCCCGTTGCGCGGGCCCTCGTCGAGCGCTACGAAAACCGTGCAGGCCACGCCCCCATCCCCGACGCACCTTGGTCGATCGATCCGCTCCAGTATCAACGGCGCCTCACCCGGGCCGTCGACAAAGTCGGCAGCCGCAATGTTCCGGTCGTCGTTCACGACCTGCGCCACACCCAACTCACGCCGGCCGCACTGTGGGGCTGCGGGCACCGTTACGCGCCAGGCCTTGACAAGTGGCATGCCGAAGACGCCGCCTGCGACGCCATCTATATCGGCGCGGAATCCGTCCCCTTTGAACTGCCCGGCTTCTTGATTGCCTTGCAGGACGCCGAACATTGGACGGGCCGCGCTCAACACCATCCCTTGTGGACGCTCGACGATTTCCTGAAAACATCCGCCACCGCAGACCAACTAGACCCCATTAGCAAACTAGACCCCATTAGCAATTGGGTCCAGC
>CALACF010000418.1 GCA_937890245.1 uncultured Flavobacteriales bacterium | reverse complement strand
GCATCATGTCGTTTTCACGCGATAAAAACTGCCGCGCTAATCGAGGCCCACTTTACCCCGCAGGTAGGTCACGGCGGCGCCTGAAACGCGAACGTGATCAGGCATGACTTGGCAATAAATGTCTCCGCCGCGTGCAGATAATTGTTTGGCATGCAGCTGATTTTTCCCTAGCCGTTCAGCCCAAAAAGGAGCAGAAGAGCAGTGCGCCGACCCCGTGACTGGATCTTCCAACGCCGTGGCCTGAGGCGTGAAGTACCGTGATACAAAGTCGCAGTCGTCGCCGGGTGCGGTCACGATAACACCGCCCGTACCGAGGTTGATTTGGTCGAACATCTCTCGGTTGACACTCCAAGCCTCCACATCATTTTTACTGGCGTACACCAGGAGATAATCTCTGGACTTGTACACCTCTAGCGGTGGGAGGTTGGCGGCCTTTTGGATCTCTATTGGCAAAACCGCGGACTCCGGATAGCGATTCGGCAGAACCATCTCATACCCCTTGTCAGAGCGGGTCACCACCAACGTGCCACTCATGGTTTCAAAGATTGCCTGATCTCGATCTGGGTGGAGATGAAAAAGCACCACATGTGCAGAGGCCAATGTCGCGTGGCCGCACAGGTCCATTTCCAAATCAGGGGTGAACCAACGCAAATGATACCTGTCCCCATCGGCAACCAAAAACGCCGTTTCGGCCACGGCATTTTCCTGGGCCAAAGAAAGCAACACCTCGTCTGGGAGCCAATCATCAAGGGGCATCACGCATGCGGGGTTCCCCCCAAACACCTCTGAGGTAAAAGCGTCTACTTGGTACAGGTCCAATTCCATACTTCCAAGGTACACCACGTGCGATGCCACCCGCCACTAAGTAAAATTCCCAGTTGGTCACACAGTTGTGCACCGCTCTGCAACTTGAACGCAACGGACGGACATGCCAAACGTTTTCATCTCGCTTCTGAAACCCAGGGGCTAGCTTGTGGCATGTTAAAACAACACCTGTATTTGATCACCTTGGTCGCGCTGTCATCGTGCGCCACGATGGATTGCGAGTCAGTCGAAAAGGATGCAGATTTTCGGTCTTCCATCGTAGAAGGCCAATTCATTCAGCTCGACGCAGGACACACGTACTACAACTATTCGCCAGGAACAGGCACACCGCTCGTCTTGGTGCACTCATTCTCCGTGCCGAGCTACCAGTGGGACCACACCACTGATTTGGCAATCGAGCGAGGTTTGCCCGTGATCAGCCTGGACTTGTACGGGAGAGGCAACTCTTCAAATCCGGACACAACATATACAGTTGAGCTTTTTGCCGATCAGGTGATTCAACTGCTAGACCATTTGGGAATCCAAGAAAAAGTGAATCTATCGGGCATATCCATGGGAGGCCGTGTGATAAGCCAAATTGCCTCTCAGCAACCCGACCGAATCAACGCCCTGATTTTCGTTTCTCCAGCTGGATTCGCAGATGATGCGGAAACGGCCGGGCCCGTAGCTGGCAGTGCCATAACCGAAGAAGAGATTGAGGAATTCATTGAGACTGATTTCCCGAATAGAGCTGAAGGTCAACGCGAAGATTTCTTGGACAAAGAAGGGCTGGACGGGTGGATTGACTTGTACCGTCCGCAGCTTCGTTTCAAGCATTTTGCCCGGGCGCTGCTTTCCACAAATCGAAACGCTAGGGAGATGTCGGAAGAAAACAAGAAGATCGGACAGCAGGATTATCCCGTACATTTCATTTGGGGCGCCGACGATGTCGTTTGTCCTTTAGAAGACGGGCGGTACAATGCCTTGCGTTGGATTCCACGTGCTGAATTGCACGTCGTGGATGCATGTGGGCACATGCCTCACATCGAGAAGACGGAGGTGTTCGACCGCATCTTTTTTGACATCATCTTGTAGAGGACGACGTGAGATTCAGTCGTCACGCCGACCCACCTTTAGACAGCTGAAGTAGAGGCAATGGATGCCATGGATGACACGCTTGTCTTCATACGTCAGCCCGATCTTCTTGATCACCGACTGCGAGGCGAGGTTGTCTGGACGGACGATTGCGATGATGCGCTTCAATCCAACCGTCTCAAATCCATGTTGGATGAGTGCCAATCCAGCCTCTGTTGAAAATCCTTGATTCCAGAATTTCTTCTTGATCCGAAATCCAATTTCGACTTCGCCCGTGTCCAGCAAATGCTTCAGAATATACCAGCCCATGAATTCGCCTGAGGACGTGAGATAAACTGGCCACAAGCCGAGCCCGGGATTTTCGCAAGCATAGCGTTCGAGGCCAGGGACAGCTTTTTCATTGTGACCGGGCGGCCGCGGCATTCCGTCCGTGATGAAATGCATGACGGCGGGATCAGAATCAAGGGTGTTCAGCTCTGAAATGTGCTCGGACGTCAAGGCCACCAACGTGAGCCGCTCGGTTTCTAAGAAAACCTTTCCATGCATCCGCTGTTTGTCCATATCTATAAGTCACTGGCACTCACTGCCAAAAATGCTCAGAATACTCAGCAAGTCACCAACACCCATCATGCCGTCACCATTTATGT
>CALACF010000417.1 GCA_937890245.1 uncultured Flavobacteriales bacterium | reverse complement strand
TTGGGGAGGTATTCACCGCTTCCAACGGGCTCGACCCAATTTTCGTCGCCTCCCAATGTGCGAGCTGCCATCCGGGCGACGGCAAAGGGGCGCCTTTCGTAAAGTTCACACGCTTCGGGCAACCTGGCCCTGGGGAAAATCTCTACCTCGACCAAGGCGGGCCCCAGCTCCAGCACAAGGCCCTGCCCGGATATGCGCCAGAAGTTCTGCCGATGGGCGCTTCATCGACGGACTTGATCGCACCAGCTGTGACGGGCTTGGGATTCTTGGACGCTGTCAGCGATGAGGACCTGATTGCCTTGTCTGACCCAGACGACCTCGATGGGGATGGGATCAGCGGGCGCCCGCATTGGAACCGCATCCCATCCTATGTGCAGCTGCGGCCTTTGAGCGTAGAGTATCCTGCTGAAGCCGGCATGTATATTTCGCGGTTTGGAAAGAAGGGCGCTGCGTACGACTTGCTGCATCAAACGGCCGCCGCATACAACCAAGACATGGGCATCACCTCTTTGTTCGAGCCAATCGATGTCTATTCTGGTCTGGAAATTGATCCCGAAGTGGCAACCCAAACTGTACACGATGTCGTTGGCTACTTGAAGACTTTGAAGGCCCCCATACAGCGCAACCCCGAAGCTGCAGAAGTTCTCGCCGGCGGTGAGGTTTTTGGCGCCATCGCCTGTTCGGCCTGTCACACGCCCGTGATGATGACGGCCTCCTCCCCCATCGAACAGCTGGACCACGTGGAATTCTACCCCTACACCGATCAGCTCCTGCACGACATGGGCCCTGGCCTGGACGACGGCTACACCGAGGGCTATGCCACGACGGCTGAGTGGAAAACACCGGCATTGTGGGGACTCGGGCTTTCACGAGACGCCCAAGGCGGTCAGTACTTCTTACTTCACGACGGCCGGGCGCACTCGCTCGAGGAGGCCATCGCACTTCACGGCGGCGAGGCCCAAGCTTCCGCCGAAGCCTTTGACGCCTTGCCGGCAGGCGACAAGGCTGACCTCATCACCTTTTTGGAATCACTCTAATGGAAGACAGAACAATAGCCCGACGGAACTTCATCCGAACTTGCTGCAATGCCGCGGTCGGCGTGCCTTTGGCCGCGACAGTTTTGAGCTCATGTAGCGGGACACACTTTGCGACAGCTACGATCGAACAAGGCCGGATGCGGGTTGCGCTGAGCGAATTTTCCGAGCAAAAAGAGGGCGCCAACCACAAACGCCAATTCGTCTTGGTGCAAACAGAGGCCAGCGAATTCCCCATCTGCGTCCACCGCCAAGGAGAAGGCCAATTCTCAGCAGCACTGCTCAGTTGTACACACAATGTTTGCGAGCTGAACGTCACTGGACCCTTGTTTGTCTGCCCATGTCACGGGAGCGAGTTCACATTGGACGGCGCTGTGGTGAAAGGCCCTGCAGAAGAGAACTTAACAACCTTTAAAACGACTGTTGATGATGGGTTTGTCTGGGTTGAACAGCGCTAAAGTGTGCTTGGCAGCTGTTGTGCTGCTGGGCCTGGGACTGCATGACCTGGCTGCTCAAAGCGACTCTACATCGTTGAGTATGGACGCCGTGTACGAGCGCCCCTTTTTGCAAAACGGCACATCTTTGGATGACCGCAACAACCGACGCTCGGTGGCCATGGGCGGATATCTGGAGGCCAATGCCATCTATGGCGCAGAAGATGGATTGTCGGAAGGCCTATCATTTCAGGCGCGGCGCATGACCCTGTTCATGTCGGCACGCTTGGCACGCGGTATCACCTTCATGTCTGAGACTGAATTCGAGGCCGGCGGTCATGAAATTTCCATCGAATTCGCAGCGGTCGACGTAGCCATCAATCCAGCCTTGAATTTTCGCGGGGGCATCGTCATGAACCCGATCGGCTCGTTCAACCAGAACCATGACGGGCCGAACTGGGCGTTTGTCGAGCGTCCGGATGTGGGCGTGAACCTTTTGCCTGCCACCTGGTCCAATGCCGGTTTCGGACTCTTCGGAAAAGGCGGCAAAGGAAATTGGACCCTCGGCTATGAGGTCTACTTGACCAATGGATTCAACAATGCCATCATCGACAACGAGGAGAACCGCACCTGGCTCCCTGCCTCAAAAGAGGGCGGTGAGCGATTCGAAGAAAGCAGCAATGGAAAGCCGCTGTTGACGGCAAAGGTTGCGGTTCGACACCATCGATGGGGAGAGCTCGGCTTTTCCTACATGGGAGGCGTCTACAATGCCTTCGAGCCCGATGGACTGACGGTGGACATCGCCCGCAGAGCAGATGTATGGGCCATCGACTTTAACAAGGTCTTCAAGAATACGGGTACCTCCTTGGTGGGCGAAGCTGTGTTGGTGATGGTTGATGTTCCGGAGACTTATACCCAGCAGTACGGCAGCCAACAACGCGGCGCATTTTTAGACGTCATACAATCAGTTGCGGAGCGAAAAATAGGTGCGTGGCCGAATGCTGTAGTCAATGTTGCTGCTCGATTGGACTGGGTCGATTGGAACGTCGGGACTTTCGTCGTAGACGGCGTGGACACCGGCACGGACATCGGGGACGGCTTGTGGGCGATTACGCCTGCAGTAAGCTTGCGGCCCTCAGCGCAGACGGTCTTCCGACTGAATTACCGCTACCAATGGCAGACCGACATCCTGAACAACCCGGCCGCGCTCTCCGCCAACTGGTTGCTCGGACTGAGCACCTATTTCTAGGCCGTTCTGCACGTGACGTTTTGAGCTCGTGCTTGAGAAAAGATTGTCGAGCAGAAAAACTCCTATTTTGGGGCATGAAATTTTGCTGGACCCTCCTGTCGTTTTGCCTATTTTTTGGAGCGTGCGGGCCTCAAGACAAGCACATGAAAATTGAATTGCAAGGGCATCGCGGATGCCGCGGGCTGATGCCCGAAAACAGTTGGGCTGCGTTTCAACACGCCATTGATTTGGGGGTGACTACGCTGGAATTTGACGTGGTTTTGTCACGCGACAGTCAACTCGTGGTTTCACACGAGCCCTGGATCAACGGCGAGATCTGTCTTTTGGAATTGGGACAGCACGATGAAAAGGCACTCAATATTTATGAGATGACGGCAGAGGAAGTGGCGGCCATTGTTTGCGGCACGCAACATTATGCTCACTTTCCAGACCAGAAAAAAATCAGCACGAATAAGCCCTTGCTTCAGGAGGTGGTCGAAAGAACCATGGCTTACTGTGCTGAAACAGGGCGGGTCGTTCCGGGGTTCAACGTAGAGATCAAGAGTCGCCCCGAGTGGGATGGCGTATTTCATCCTGAGCCCGTGACGTACGTGCAGCATTTCCTGACCACCTTTAACAGTCTCCAGTATTCCAGCCGTTTTACCGTGCAAAGTTTTGACCCGCGTATTTTGATGGCGCTTCATGAGCAGGCGCCCGGAGTTGAATTGGTCTACTTGACAGAAGATTCTTCAGATTCGCCAGAAAAAGCTGTCGCTTTGCTGGAGTTCACCCCCGCTGTATACAGTCCATATTTCAAATTGGTGGACGCCGAAATGCGCGAATCCTGCACGCAGCACGGCATGGAGCTCGTGGTGTGGACCGTGAACGAGCCCGTGGACATCGCGCGGATGGTGTCCCTTCAGGTAGACGGAATTATTTCAGACTATCCAGACCGGGTGTTGGATTACGCTGCGACTATTGGCCTGCGAATCCAGTGATCACCTCCCCCATCGGCTCCTCTGAACTGGGGAGCGATGCGGAAATTTTACCGTCGGCATCGATTAAAAACTTGTGGAAGTTCCACCGAATAGAGTGCTTATCGGTACCGTTCAAAGCCTCGTCGCACAGCCAAGTGAATACGTCGTGGCGCTCCTTGCCGCGGACATTCACCTTGTCCATCATCTGGAAGGTCACGCCATAGTTCTTACTACAGAACGTCGCAATCGCACCGGCATCCCCCGGCTCTTGGCCGCCAAACTGGTTGCATGGAAAACCGAGGATGATGAAATCCTCCCCGCCGTGCGCTTCGTGCAGGGTTTGAAGTCCCTCGTACTGTTTTGTGTAGCCACATTTTGAGGCGGTGTTCACGATGAGTACGCGTTTTCCACGCAATTGCTCAAATGGGAAAGTTTCGCCCGTTATGGTCTCCGCAGAAAGCTCGTAAAATGATGACATGTCGTTTTGGGATTGGATTGACGTGGGGAAAAAAGACAGCAGAATCACCGCTATTGCGGCGTACAGCTTACGAACGGGTGTGACTTTCATGGCTCTCGATTGACGTTGAAGGTAGTCCAAAATCTGCCTTGGACTCAGGGTTTTTGAATGCTCAAATCATGGTTGAATCCTCCTAACACCAGCGGCCCGTTCGCGGATGCCGGATCCAGTGAAAATTGAGCTTTGAGGACGTCGAGCGTGATGCGTTCAATGACAGAATTTGGATACATGAGGCAAAATTAATTCACCATCAATCGCTTTTCCACGCGTCCTGTAGGGTTTGAAAAAATAGTGGGCTTAGAGTAAAAAACGTGCTGCTGTGCGCTGGACATGTCAGAGTTTCAAAATCCTCCGTACTTCGCCGAGGTTTGTTCGCATCAAGTAGACACCCGCTTTCAGACCGCTTACATCCAGTTCGGCCGATTCATGGAAAGATCGAACGACGCGCCCTTGTGTCGTGCACAAACGACCTGACCGGGCGGAACTAAAGCGGACGGTGTTGCCCGATGTGGGGTTCGGCCAGATCTGGAGCGCCTGTCCGGTGAGCTCGTTGGCACCGAGGACGCTGGCGCCATTGTTGCTTCCGTCGGGTGTTGGCGTGGAAAACCACACCCATTGAGGATCCCCGTCTGTGATGCGGCCGAGAGAAATATCTGGATCGCATGCGCCGAACTCGATCAGGTCGAGCAATTGCCATTCGCCCGCTGTGCTGCTCGATTTGTAGAGTGCCAATGACTCGCCGCTTCCAGACAATTTGAACGGCGCATGGCGCGGGCCTTGTTCAGGATCATTGTCCAGCCAATACAGAATCCAGTCGCCCGGGGCAAGGATTTCGGGCGGAAGAGGAAACTTATCGGGCTCCGCCGTGTTGTCAGTCAAGAACTTCCCAGCCAAATTTATAGCCGTCTCGCCTGCGTTGTACAGCTCGCACCAGTCGTCGAACTCGCCAAGATCATCTGCTGTCGTGGTAGCGTTCCGGCTCATCAGCTCGTTGATCAGCAAGGCCGAAGGCTCGAGTCCGACGACAGCTGTGGCCGGAATGCAGGGAAGCCAATCTTCCATAGACCCTGAGCTCGCCTGTACTTGGTAGGCGGCCGAAGTCAACGCAGCATCCACATCAATTATGGCGCCCCACACCCCGTCGCCCGGCCCGTCATCGTCGTGGGCGCCATCATCGTACATGGGGTGCGGGCTGCCCTCGACCCATGCTGTCAAGTCGATGAGTTCAGCGAGCCCGGCGGATTCGACGGTCGCTCGGATGTGCAGGTTGCCGAACGTTGGCCCGTTGTCTTCGGTTGTGAGCAAAAAAAGCACTGGCACCTCAGCATCCAGTTGCGACTCAAGCGATGTGACACGGGCAGCCGCCCACGTTTGCACGCCGTACTCCACGTGGCCGCCCCAGGCCTCGGTGGCCGATGCCTGAAAGTCGGCCGAAGTGAAACCAAAGGTCAGCGGATAGTAAGGGTCCTCATCGATGGGGTCGGTGAGGAGGGCCAGTGCTGAATTGGCATAATTATCGACGAATTCCATATCGAACCAGTCACTCGACAGCTTCCGTAAATAGTGAGTGAACCAAGTACGATACAGATCCACGGCCAGGATTCGGTCGTAGAGCGGGCGATAGTCGCCGCCAAAATCCGTTCCGGCCGCCCAATCGTACGGGTCCTCCATCGCCCAATTCTGGCCTATCCAGTCGATGCCCCATGTGTTGTCAAGGTCGTATGGAATGTAGTCAAAACGGCCATTTTGAGGATTCAGGTAGAGGTAAAAGTTGTTCTTGTTGCCTGCGTAGCCGTCCCAATTCCCAGTGAGTACATCCAGGGCGAGCGTCTGCAAAAAAGAAGGGACATTGAACACCTGCTCAATCGCACAGGGAAAGTCGGCATCGGACGCATTGTTCAAGACGTCAACGAAATGCGCGAGGTCGGTGTAATCATCGACATCTGTGTTTGTCTTAAGCTCGTAAACGCGCCGGCCATACAGTTCGTACTTATAGAGGTCTGGGTCCGATCCGAGGTCTTGCAAAGTGGCCGGCCAAAGGCATTTGTACAGGTTTCCCTGATCATATTGATAGCGAGCCTTGATGAAGTCGTCATCGAAATGCTCGGTGTTCACGTACAGCCCCATGTAGTTGCCGTTGATTTCCAAGCGAACAAAGCTCGTGCGCGAGCCCGGAAGGCTTGTTCCTCGAATGATATGCCAAGACAGAGCCGCCCGCAGCAAGGAAGGGTCGTTTTGGTTGGCATTCAAATTCATCTTCTCCAAGCCGTAAAAGTCTTGGCCGGGTACCGCATCATTGAAGTCGATCTTGAAGGATTTTTTGGGTGCTGTCAGAGATGTGTTGCCGCGCAAGCGCACACCCACGTCGTAAAGGGTGTCGTCCATTCCGCTTGCCATGTAGTGAAAAGTCGCCGGGAGCAGAACTGTCGAAGCCGTTTCTGTGTCACCGAACAGCAGGTCATCGAAATCGGCAGGCACCATTGTCAGCCTCACTGTTGCTACCTCTGACTGAAGGAAAGCCGGGCCATAGGGCGGATTCTGGGCCGATAACGGACCGATCATCGTCAACCAAAAAGCACTGAGGAGAAGAAAAGAAGCGGTGCGCATATCGTGTCAGAAGATAGGGTGATGGCCGGGGTTCACCGGATGCGAAGCGCCTGCACCCGACCGTTTTCTCCAACAAGTTGGAGCACCAGTGCACCGCGTAAAATCTGCCGGCGTGATGCGGTCGCCGCTCAATACCTGGCGCGCCCACAATTGCCGACCCAAGCTGCCGTAAGCGCGGACGTGGCAGGCTTGTCCGATGTCGATGTGGTCTCCATTCAAGTAGCCGATCTGAGGCGCTGAATCAGCAAGATTCAATGGCAAATCGAGGTAATATTCACGCTCAACGCCTCCATACTCGAAGGTGAGTTGGGCTGACATAGAGGAAGAAGCAACAATGGTCAGAAGGCAAAGCAGCTGGGCAGAACGCAAAAGGCGGGCGGGCATGGTCATCAAGGTAAAATTAGCGCATGGGCCCGCTGTAAATTAGTGTAAATCCGCTGCATTGTAATTCGTGAGAAAAACCACTCCAAATTTGCGCCTTATGAATTTTCCACAGCACCGTTTTTCGACCGTTTTCTCAGTATTTGCCGTGATCTTCTTGGCCGTTTCGTCGCAAACTACGTTCGCTCAAGCACCCATCTTGACGAACCCCACGTATAGCTACACGATGCTCGAAAGCTCGCAGGATCTGAAGAAAACGCAACTGCTACTTCAGGAACGAAAGGAAGGGCATTTGCCAGACCAAGGGCTCACCATTGGCGGTGCGCTGATTGGAATCGCAGATTTCCAGCAATCCTCGGATGACTCAAAGTTTGCCTACCTGATGCGGCATCCAACTTCCAGCAATCAGATCGGCAAGCAAGTCAGTGAGGCCGTTCTTCATTCCTTCCAAATTGGCTTGACTGGAACGGTGAATTCATGGATGGCAGCACATGCCGAGCTTCTCTACAACCCTGAACAGAGCTTTGGTTCGGGCACCATCACCGACCTCAACCGCAACCAAGTTCAACTGCGAAAAGGCTACATCTTGCTGGGCGATTTGAACAAGTCTCCTTGGTTTGCCGCGCTTGGAAAAATGGACACGCCCTTTGGACAAACTGGCAGCGTCAATCCTTTCACCAACTCTACGATGTGGCACGCCTTTGGAGGATTGGCATATGGAGCCCAAATCGGATTCATGAAAAATGGACTCGAGGTCACGGCCATGGCGGTTCAAGGGGGTGCGCAATTCCGTGCCGCTAACACCCCAGTAGGCGACACAACCAGTGTTCCTTCCCAGCTGAACAACTTCGTGCTTGACGTCAACTACGCGATCGACCTCGGATCCGAAAACAGCCTGGAAATTGGCGTCTCGTACTTGCACGGCAGTGCGTACAACCAACCCTTCCCCGTGGTCCATTTCCAACCAGGGACGTTTGCCAACCCTGCAGTCACAGGCTACGGCCGATTGGAAATAGGGAAACAACTGGTCGTGAAAGGAGGGTACGCACAAACCCTAGAGGCTTGGCCCGGAACACACAACCCTACGCCTCCACTTGACGTCTTCGAAGCCAGTAAAGTTTCGTCGAAGGATGTAGGGCTGAGCTACACATTGAACCCAGAAGCTTCAATTCTTTGGACGGTTTCAGGTGAGTTTTCCGACTTCCGTTCAGGTCCTGATGGCGCGCCATGGGAGCGTCAAAATCAGTATGCCCTTGGTTACAGCGGACTGTTCAACCAGTCCACCAAGCTGTTCGTTGAAGTATTTCGTACCGAAGGCTTTGCTCCGCTGAACTTCATCAGTGGAAGCGACGATTTCGCGCCCTTCCCTCCTGGAACAACCCACAGCAAGTCGGATGTTATCACGCATGGCATCGTAATCGGTGGCCAGCTCGTCTTCTGACCGACCACCTTTAGCATCTTCCTTAGCTCTATTGCGGGGCAGCTCTATTGCGGCTGATTGGGAGAAATCCCCATCGCCTCTAGTCGCTTGACCAGTTGGCCTTGGAGTCCAACGAACTCAACTTCAATACCCTCAACTTTAAGCTGCATCATGGTGTCCTCCAAGGCTGCCACACCGCTGTGGTCAACGTAGTACACATCAGTCATGTCGATGGTCAGGTGGACAACGTAACCTGGGATTGAAGCGCGTAAATTGGCTATATCGGCTGCGTTTCCAAAGAACAGCGGGCCGTGCAGCACGTGGGTCATTGCCGAAGACTGCTCGGATACCGCATCGTCTTCATGGGAGTCGACGCGAAATTGGCCAGCGCTGTACTCGCCCATGTTCTTCATGAATTGCAAGGCCGCAATAAGGAGACCTGCAGCTACTGCATAAACGAGTTGCCAAGAGACCGTCAGAATAAGCACCGTCAGCAAGACGACCCGATCCGACTTGGGCATGTGCCGCAGCTCCCGCAAGCCCTTGTAATCAATCACGCCGATGCCTACCGAAATCAGGATACCTGCCAGTACAGCCTGCGGTATGACCGATGCCAATGGCGCCAAGGCCAGTATGACCAAAAACAACAGGCCGCCAGCCACCATGCCGCTCAGGCGGGTTTTCCCACCTGCTTGAATGTTCACCACGGTGCGAATTGTTGCACCTGCACCAGGAAGTCCGCCGAAAAGTCCAGCTACTGCATTTCCGATGCCTTGACCGACAAGTTCTCGGTTGGGCTTGTGCCGGGTGTGCGTCAAGTTATCCGCAACAACGCTGGTCAACAAC
>CALACF010000416.1 GCA_937890245.1 uncultured Flavobacteriales bacterium | reverse complement strand
TCGGCCCACTGATCGAAGGGCAGCTTTTGCAGCTCCTCCAGCGTACCATCAAAATAGCCGTCCAAGATGTATGCGTCAAGTATGTCGAAGCCACGCGGATGTTTTTCGTGGGCTATCACGGCGGGGTCGCTTCGAAAGTCATCCAGTGGATGGGGCACCGCCTCGGCCCAGGTTTGTGCTTCCGGGAAGGATTGGCATCCATACTCACTCATAAAGCGCGGAACCCGTGACCAAAGCGAATCGAAGGGCATGCCGTCGTGCCAAATGCCCCAGTCGTGCGCGTCGCCGCCAGCTCGAAATGCTGGGTCGCCGCGGCCCAAAGTGGGGGAGGAGGGGTGGTAGTGCAGGTTGGTGAATTCGGCCACCGCAGCGGGCAGAATTTCGTGGAATACGGTGTCATAGGCTGCTTGGAGCGCCTCTACGGCCGGCTCACTCAGCCCGTCTTTCCAGCCCCAGCGCGCCCAACCTTCGGCCACCTCATTGTTCCCACACCACAACGCAACGCTCGGATGCGCCCGGAGCCGTCGCACTTGATATCGCGCCTCTTCCGAGACTTCTCCAAGGAAACTGTTGTCGCCTGGCACCATGGCACAAGCAAACGTGAAGTCCTGCCATACCAACACCCCCTGCTTGTCGCACGCTTGCAAAAAGGCCTCCGACGCATAGCGCCCCCCGCCCCAGATGCGCAGCATATTCATGTTAGCCGCGACAGCATCGGCGATCAGCTGTTCTTCTTCCTCGGGCGTAATTCTAGGCAGCAGCGCATCCGCCGGCACCACGTTGCTCCCCGCGGCAAAAATTGGCCGCCCATTCAGAACAAACTGAAACTTCTGCCCTTGCGCATCTCGGCTTGTATCGAGCGCAATAGTACGAATACCAACAAGATGCGAACGCCCCTCCCAGCGCCCTATCGTGTCTTGAACGGCGACTTCAAGCCGGTGCATCGCCTGTTCGCCCAAATCGTGCGTCCACCAGAGCGCAGGCCGTTCAATCTCCCACCCCTTGCCAATTTCTCCGAGCCCCATGCCGCGGCCAAAGGCCACCTGCTCCTCGGCGGGCGACATCAACCGCCAAACGTACGCAAGCCGCTTTTTCCCCTCGATGTGAAAATGCACGCGGCCTTTGGCCCGCAGCACCTCGCCTTTCTCGCTCCACTGAATATGCTCGGTATCTACGCCTAGAAATTTGATCGCCTCCCGCCTCCCCAGCGTCAGGTGTCCAATTGAGCAGTCTTTCATTGTCGGCCCCCAATCCCAGCCGAACTGAAATTGCGGCAGCCTGTGGCTCGCTCGCTCCTCACCGCCAGGCAGGCCCCAGGTCCACGAGCGATCTCGCTCTGCTTGACGAATCGAGGCCGGTTCAAATTCAAGCTTCAGCACATTGCCCTCGGCGTGCAAAATTGACCCCACGTCAAACGCGTACGGCCTAAACGCACTAGTGGTCTCTCCGAGCTCAACGCCATTCAGCCAAACCTTGACGTAGGGCATCACCTCGTCAAGGGTGAGCACCTCACCGTTGTTTGCAAACGCGGCCGTTTCAAAGGTCCACTTTTCGTCGGCAACCCACTGCACCTTTTCCTCATTGGTCCCGACAAAAGGAGGAGGGATTGCACCGGCCTCTTCCAAAGCTGCATACAAGCTTCCCGGCAACTCGCCGGGTACGGAAAGCGCACGCGCGTCGCAAGTCCAATGGCCCTTCAGATGCAGGGACGTGTTGCCGGACGACGCGTCACTTGACCAGGCATCGCTTGCCGGGCTTGGCCCACAACCCGTCATCAGGAAGGCAATAGATACGACCCAAGCTATTTTCCACATGGCCGGCAAGTTAGGGAAGTCGCGCTTTCTGGCGGATCACATCGTGCACCACTGGTAACGTGCTGAGCTAAAAATCGGCGCAAAAAAAATCCGCACCGGTGAGGTCCGCGGGCCTAAGCCGTGCTTTCCATGTACCGGTGCGGATACTCTGAGTCGGTGTTCCCGAGACGCGTTATGCATTTCGTTCCTTCCGACCTTGACAAAGGGCCGAAGTCCTTGCCAGTCCACTGGGCCTTGCGGCCCGGCAATCGGTGAGAGAAGAGGGCGGATTCACAAGTCCGGGCTTTAACACCTGGCCTTGCAACCCGTTCAGGAGTTAACCTGAACTGAGCCATTCTCGTCGTGTTTTCTCTACCGCCCGAGGGCGGGAGTCCACTGCGACATGCCACATTTCTGCCGCTTGTCGCCATTCGATGGGTCCGCCTCATGCACCAGGTGCACTCGTTTTCTCCAAGCCTCTGTCAGTCCTTTCCATGCCCTAGGGCCTGTTCCGTTCTCACAGTGCCTCCGCCGCTTGTCCACCTTCGACCGAAGTCTCAGGGATGCTTATTAAGCCGTCCGACCATTTTCAGGTCGAGGACTCCACGTTGGAGCGAATTTCCGTTCGCCGTTGCGATCAGACGGAAGGTTTCTGGTGTCGGTCGGTCGCTTGCGCTAGGCCCTTACCGTTCTGCCTTCTGGGTGCAATAAGGGACCGTTTTTTCATTCTCGCACAATTTTTCACCTTGAACGAATTCACATCGAACACACAAGGGTTTTCAACAATTGTTGATAACCTCAGCGACTCGTGCGCTGGCCGGGCCTCGCACGCCGCGTATGCCCCCGCCCGCTTGACATAACCAGGTGGCAAGTCATGCCCCCCCCAGAGCTCTAGGCAAAGGCTGTAACGTCTGTGTTGCACAGGGCCCTCTTTTGTAACGTAAACGTTACAGTGAATTTAGAGGCTTCAACCGACCATGTTCCTGTGCTGATCCGCCCGCACCCGCGAGCACCCGCGCGCACTCGCCGCGCCCGCGCGCTCGGCCTCGCACGCCCGCACGAGGCGAGCCAAGCTCAAGCGCGGCGCGCGATGAAGCGGACAACTTCGGCTGCCCCCTGGTGGTATGGCCCCTCGTCAAGCTCGACGAGAAAAGTACCGCAGGCCCGGACATCCAGTCCGGCAAAGTCTGCTCGAAGTTCCGCCTCATTGAAGAGCATGCCGAGTTCGGGCGGCCCGCCGCTGTCGAAAGAGAGTTGGCCTTTTCCGAAGCCCTCCAGTAAAAGTGTGCCGCCCGGAGCGAGCCACTCGAGGGCTTGCCGATGGAAGCGGGCCCGAGATTCGGGCTGTTGGTGGAAATAGAAGAGACCGATCGCATCGAATTTTTCGCCCGGAGCGGGTGAGTATTGGCCCGCGCGCGCGACGCGCGCTTGCAAGTTTCCCGCGAGGGGCGCCGCCTCAGCGGCCCAGCGTTGCGACTTGGCAACGCCTTCCGAGCTGGCGTCAAATGTCGAAACATCCCAGCCATGTACAGCTGCATAAACCCCGTTGCGCCCTTCACCGTCTGCCGGCAGTAGCATGCGACCTGGCGCAAGCCCAGTGATTGATTGGCCTAGAATCCAGGATGAGAAAAACGCATTGGGCCCGCGTCCGTAGACGGCTTCGGTGGTTGCATAGCGCGCGTTCCAGTGGGCGGCGACGTCAAGTTTTTGCGACATCAAACCAATTGTTGAGCTCCGAAATTACGTCGGGGATACGGTCGACGACGAAATAGGTTGACTGAATTTCAGTGGTGGTGAAGGGGGTGGCCATGACTTCGGCCAGATCAAATGGGCGCAGATCTTGGCGGGAGGCCCAGGCGTTATTGGTCTCGCCAAAGGATGACATGAGGCCAGCACCGAAGAGTTTTGGGTGGCCACTTTGTCGCAGAAACCCGAATTCGACGAAGTACCAATACAGCCGTTG
>CALACF010000415.1 GCA_937890245.1 uncultured Flavobacteriales bacterium | reverse complement strand
ACCATTTACCACCTTGAAGAAAGGCAAAGCGGCCGTCTTCATACACCGTGAGTTGGCGGCCAAAAAGCCCACCGCGCTCCATGTCCCAGCTCCCTATGATTTGTTCATGGAATCCTGCGCCATGATCGGGATGCGGCGCGGTTGCTTGCCCAGTACTGAACAGGAGGCCCAAGCCAAGAATGAGGGTCGAAATACTTGCCATTGAAGGCGAAATTAATGCACGCGGCCCACGTATATAGCGGGACGACGATGTATCTTGTGCAGTTGCAAACTCCCAGCAATATGAAAGCATTTATGCGCTCTCAGGCCTTGTTCATCCTTTCCGGATTGGCCTTCACAACCGTACCGCAGCTGCAAGCGCAGGTGAATTCGAATGTGAATGACAACCCCTTCCGCCAGCTCTATGACCAGTTGCCTACACCCAATAGTTACCGGACCGCTTCAGGTGCACCGGGGCATGCGTACTGGCAGCAGCAAGTGGATTACGACATGCAGATAACGTTGGACGACAACGAACAGAAAATCACTGGAAAAGAGACGATTACGTACGAGAACAACAGTCCAGACGAGCTGCGGTACTTGTGGATTCAGCTCGATCAAAACGTGCGCTCACTCTCGAGCGACAGCCACATGTTGAGCAGTGGATTCATGGCAAATCGTATAGACGCAGACGCAATTGACGACTTGACGCCAGACTTTGATGGTGGCTTTAAAATTGAGTCGGTCCGCGATGCAGCCGGCAAAGAATTGGCCTACACCATCAACAAAACGATGATGCGGGTGGACCTGCCGAAGGTGTTGAAACCCGGCGGCAAGGTGAACTTCAGCATCGACTGGTGGTACAACATCAACGACCGGATGGCCATCGGCGGTCGATCTGGCTATGAGCATTTCGAGGACGAGGACAATTACATCTACACGATTGCCCAATTTTTTCCGCGACTCTGCGCCTACTACGATGCGGAGGGCTGGCAGAATAAGCAGTTTTTAGGCAGTGGTGAGTTCACGCTGGAATTCGGCAATTACGATATGCATTTAACTGTACCTAGTGACCACGTTGTCGCATCGACTGGCGTACTGCAGAACCCCAAAACTGTATTGAGTTCGCTACAACGCAGCCGTTTGACCGAGGCCAAGACCGCGGATGCGCCCGTGTTAATTGTAACAGAGGCAGAAGCCCGCAAGACGGAAAAGTCAAAGGCAAAAGGCTTGAAAACTTGGCATTTCAGCGCAGAAAATGTGCGCGACTTTGCCTTTGCGAGCAGCCGCAAATTCATCTGGGATGCGATGGGCGTACAGCTCGATCACAGCCGGCCGCTGGCGATGAGCTACTACCCGAAGGAGGGCAATCCATTGTGGGAGCAGTACAGCACCGAGGCGGTGGCCCAGACGCTGGAGACGTACTCCGAATTTTCTGTGGAATATCCGTATCCGGTGGCGATCAGCGTCCACACGAAGTGGATTGGGATGGAGTATCCTATGATCTGCTTCAATGGCGGGCGGCCCGAAGAGGACGGCACGTACAGCGCGCGCACCAAGCATGGCATGATCAGCGTGATTATCCACGAGGTCGGCCACAATTTCTTCCCCATGATCATCAATTCGGATGAGCGCCAGTGGACGTGGATGGACGAAGGACTGAACACTTTTGTGCAGTACCTGGCCGAAAAGGAATTCGACCGGCACTACCCCACAAGCCGTGGTGCACCGCGGAAAATTACAGACTACATGGGGGGCGACCCGGCGCGTATCAGCCCGATCATGACCAACTCTGAGCACATCTTCCAATTCGGACCGAACGCATACGGCAAGCCAGCCACTGCGTTGAACATTTTGCGCGAAACAGTGATGGGACGCGATTTGTTTGACTATGCCTTTAAGGAGTACTCCCGCCGTTGGGCTTTCAAGCGGCCAACGCCAGCTGATTTGTTCCGCACAATGGAAGACGCATCGAGCGTGGACCTGGACTGGTTCTGGCGTGGCTGGTTCTACACGAATGACCATGTCGATTTGGCCTTAACGAATATCGATTGGTATGAGATTTCAAGTGGAGATCCGGAAATTGAAAAGGCGATTGAACGGGCGCGGGAGGCGGCTGAGCCGATGGACCTTTCATTGGAGCGGGACAGAACTTTCATCGCCGAGACGCGGCTTGAGGCCAAGCCTGAATTGCATGACCATTATACGACGGTCGATCCGCACAATGTGCTCGAAATCGAACGCCGGGATTACCGTGATTACATCGCCGATTTGGATAAAGATGAGCGTGCATTGTTGGCTTCAGGGCAGCATTTCTATCGTCTGCACTTCGAGAACATTGGCGGGTTGGTGATGCCCCTGATCGTGGAGTTTGAGTACGCGGACGGCAGCACAGATGTGCGCCGTGTGCCCGCTGAAATTTGGGGAGACGGAAGCAACGAGGTATCGAAAGTCTTTGTGACCCCTTCCGAAGCCATACGGATTACGCTCGACCCCTTCTTGGAGACGGCGGATACAGATCTAGACAACAACGCTTGGCCGCGTAAACTGCAGTCGACACGCGTCGTGCTTACGAACGATTTCTCGAAGAGCTATATGAGGGCGAGTGGTCAGAACCCGATGCAAATCAAGCGGGATAGCGACGCCTTAGGCGAGGATTGACTTGTAAGCATCCCAATTGTTGCGCACCAGCAACACATTGATCAGTAGAACGACCGCTCCCATTGCGAAGTCAGCTGTTTGTGTGAAGCTGACCCAGAGAAAAATATTGACCGCATAAGGCAGGGCCATCAACACGCCCAGTTTTTGCGTGCGGGGAACGGCGATCAATATTCCAGTCACCAGCTTGAAGGTGGCAATCCACGGGAAGAGCCATTTCGTTGCGAGTACTGCGCTAAGAAAGAGACCACCCGGCCCTTCGAGCGTGGCCATTTCATGGCCAGAGAAATAGAGGCCGTAAAGGGCAGAGGCGCCAGTCCCAACGAGGAACATCGCGAAGAGCAGACGCAGGGCAGACTTAAAAATGGGCTGAGACATGGGGACAATGTAGGCCTTAATGTGTCTCCAGCCAGCTGACTTCAACCGTTGCAACTTCAAACAATGTCCCACGAATGATGAGTTTCCCGGGCAGTGCAACTGGATTTTCACGGGTAAAAGTCAACGCAGGCAACCGCAGAATCTTCGACTATGTTGCCCGCAACACCCGACCCTAACAGATGGCGTTCCCGGTCAACTGACTCGCGGGCGACTGGGCCGATTGAGTCCGTACATTGTGGGGAAATCGCCCGACGAACATGGACTCTTTTATGGCATTTTTCTCTGACCTCTCTCCGCTCTACAAGTTTGCGTGGATCATGGCCTGGCTCTCGGCCGGTCTGCTGATAGAGTTCGCAAGGCCGCTGTTCCGCGATCCCAAACTCAAACGGGGTTGGCCTCATTTCCGCACCAATTTAGCCCTGATGGCATCAACCATGGCGATCAATACCGCCGTGGGCGTCCTCACTGTCGGCGTGTTTGAATGGGTCGAAACAGCCGAGATTGGACTGCTGCCGAATGTTGCGTGGAATGCCTGGCTGGAACTGGGCATCGCCTTCCTCGCCCTTGATCTAATTGGCCAATACACAGTCCATTACGTGCTACACAAGCAGCCGCTGCTCTGGCGCTTGCACATGGTCCATCACAGCGACACGCATGTCGACGCCACCACCGGCTTGCGCCACCACCCGTTGGATTTCCTGCTCCGCGAAACTTTTGCTCTGGTTGCGGTCATTGTGGTGGGCGCCCCCCTCGCGTTCTACGCGGCATACCGCATTGCCACTGTGTTCTTCACCTACTTTTCCCATGCCAATTTCCGTCTCCCTGACGCTGTCGACCGGGCCCTCTCCTGGGTGATCATCTCACCAAATATGCACAAGTTTCACCACCACGATCGGGTCGTTTGGACCGACAGCAACTACGGCAATATTCTATCCATCTGGGACCGGATCTTCGGAACGCTTGTCTACGACGACCCTTCCAAAGTCACTTACGGTCTGGACACAACGGACCCGGAACGTGCAGACGATCTCGGCTATCAGCTCAGCTTGCCTTGGCGCAAAACGGAGGTGCAGGAACCCCCTGTCGTCTTGCAATAATGCGTTCTCAATAATTCTCATGACTCATAGAGTGACTCATAGAGTTTGGCGGTGAAGGTTCGTATTGAACTCGGTCCAAAGTTGAGCGCCCTTTTCAGTGTTGCGTATGACGACAGGCTCCAGCCGGGTTGACATTTCTCATTTCAGGACAACAATTTTACTCTTCGCCGCATGATGCAGGCTTTCTTGCCTTTGGACTGACGAAAGTCAGCCACCTCCCATACGCAGATCATTTTTACACCGCTTTTTTCGTGGCATCATTGCCCCATCAAACTCTGACACAATGAATGTTTTACCCACCCCTACCAAAGTCTCCCTTCTCCTTAGTGAGGCTGAAGCTCACCGGGCTCTGAACCACCCCTACCTGGATGCCCTCAAGGAAGGCACTCTTCCTGATCCGCTCGGAGCCCTTAAACGCTTCGCGTCCGAATACGCAGTTTACACTGGCTCTTTTCAGAATTATCTACTGCTCTGCATGAGTAAAATGGAAGATCAGCGACACCGGAGCATCCTTTTGGAAAACCTCTGCGAGGAAAGCGGAATGATTGAAGAAGAGGAGTTGCTGGAATTGGCTGAAATCGGCATCCCAGCCGAATGGGTGCAAGGGGTGCCCCACCCCGAGCTCTTTGAGCGTTTCCGAACAGCATTGGGAGCCGACGAACATTATA
>CALACF010000414.1 GCA_937890245.1 uncultured Flavobacteriales bacterium | reverse complement strand
ACCGCTGCTTACAGGCTGCGCGTGGAACAATTGGCCCGCGTTTTGACGGCTGTAGAATCGAGTCCCCACCGCGTAATTCTCTGTGGTGACTTCAACGATACGCCCGTTTCCTACGCCCTGCACAGCGCCCGTGAATTGCTCTGCGACGCCCACGATGCCAGCTTCGGTATCGACGGAACTTGGCAAGGTGCGGTGCCCGGCATGCGCATCGATTACATCTTGCACGACTTCGCCCTCTCCGCCCTCGGCCAGCGTTCAGGTGGCGAGGATCTGAGCGATCACCGCTGGGTGGCCAGCGAATTCGTTCTTTCTGCTGAATAATTCAGCGAATCAGTGCGTCTAAATTCTCAATGCCAATCGGGACCGCGCTCTCGAACCCTTCTCCGTGCAGCACCCCAATACTGCGCCCCATCATCAAATCGCGCCCACGCAAGATCTCCAAAAACTCAGGCGTAGAAATCGGCGTTTGCACCTTGTTGCCGTCCTCAGTAGCCCCGGCCTCAGTAGCCCCAGCCTCAGTGGCCTCGGCCTGATGAAACTGCGTCGCATACGCTCCAATCGCAGCAAACTTGTCCTGCTGCGCCCCAGATATGTCGACCACCACATCGGGCGTCCGAAACCGATCCTGGATGTAATGCAGCAGATGGCGGGGGCGATGCGGCGTTTGCGCTTGCCCGTCAATTGAAGTCTCAATGCGCACCAAGCCGCTCAAAAACACGGCCCGCTGTACGAGCGAAGCCGCTCGACCGTGGTCGGGGTGTCTGTCTTCCAGTGCGTTGGCCAAGACGACCCGTGGTTGATACTTTCTCAGCGCCTTCACAATTCCCATCAAAGCCCGCTCTTCATCCTCTGGCAGCCCATCGCGCAGTCCTAGATTCTCGCGCACGGCCAGCCCCAAAATTTTGGCCGCTGCGGCCGCCTCTGTCGCCCGCGTCTGGGCCGTCCCTCTCGATCCCAATTCTCCTCGGGTCAAGTCCACAACTCCCGTTCGCTTGCCTTGACGCGCGGCCATGATCAACGTGCCGCCTGCACTGAGTTCAACATCGTCGGGGTGTGCGCCAAAGGCGAGAATATCGAGGGCTTTAATCATATGCAAAATTGGCACAAAAAACGCCCATAAAAAAAGTGAGCGCCCCAGACGTTTCCGAAGCGCTCAACAATTGGAAAAAACCGTAATCACTCGTAGGAAGAATCCTAGCGGATCATGCGATCGATGTGTTTAACGGGGGCGGCTAGCAAAAGGTTACGTTCCTACCTTGGCCGCCATGGAATCCGTGATTTTGGTCGATGAAAACGACGTGCCGGTTGGCTCGATGGAAAAGCTCGATGCGCATCGTAAAGGCCAGTTACACAGAGCTTTTAGTGTCTTTCTCTTCGACGAAGCGGGCCGCTGGCTCCTCCAACAACGGGCCTTTGACAAATACCATTCCGGCGGCCTCTGGACCAACAGCTGCTGCTCACATCCGCGCCCCGGCGAATCGGTCCTTGCGGCTGCACATCGGAGATTGGGGGAGGAATTGGGCTGCGTTGATGTAGGCCAATTAAGCCCCGCTTTCACGTTTATCTACAACGCCGCCCTCGATCACGGGCTCACGGAACACGAGCTCGACCACGTTTTGATCGGCAGGGTAGAAGCGACCCAATTCCAGCCCGCGCTCAACCCCATCGAGGTTGCCGCAACCCGGTGGATCTCGAGCCCCGAACTTCAAGCTGAACTGACCGCTCACCCCGAGCGCTTCACCGTCTGGTTCCAAGCCGCCTTCGCCCGCGTCCTAGCCCTCGCCTCGCGCCCGGCTGAAAGTTGACATAATTCCCCTCCAATTATCATGTCCGTAGAGGCCTTGGCAAAGACTGTAACGTCCGTGATGCACCAGATGTGGCTATGCATCATAGACGTAGCTAAAACTTCAAAGACCTCTACCGCACCCCTGTGACGTGCAAGCGGACCACCTTCTCAAAGTGAGTTCAGTTATCCGCCTGATTGGATTCTGGTCCCTTCACGCGGGCGGAAACAAAAAAAGCCCCCGCTTGAGCGAGGGCTTTTCGTTTGGGTGGCTAATGGGAATCGAACCCACGACCCCTGGTACCACAAACCAGTGCTCTAACCATCTGAGCTATAGCCACCATTTTCAGGAATTTCCCTTGAATGGGGCGCGAAGATAGTGCATCTTGCGCATATGCGTGTCCTTCATTTCGCAAGTTGGTACCCTTCTGAAGCCCACGATCAGCTGGGGAATTTCGTGCAGCGTCACATCGAGGCGATTGCCCTGAACCATCCGTCAGCCGTGGTGTATGCCAATCCCCATACGCATCCCCATATCGATATGACCACGCGCGCTGGCGTGCTAGAATGCCGTGCTTATGTGAAGGATCGCAAGCCGCGAGCCTGGCGTGTGGACATGGCCCTCGAACGATTGGTCCGCCGCCAGGTCATCCCCAATTGGGGGCGCCCGGACCTTGTGCATTTGCACGTGGCAGCTGAGGCGGGTGACGCGGCCTTGCGATGGGCTCGGCGCTGGGACGTTCCGCTGGTGGTGACCGAACATTGGACCGCCTACCATGATGCGGAAGGTGCCGCCTTCACATCGAAGCAGGCCCGACGTGTGCGGCGGGTTTTGGGTGCAGCGGATAGATTGGCTCCTGTTTCCCAGCATCTAGCGCAGGCGATGGCCCCCTTTGCATCGGGCACACCGTCACACGTCATCCCCAACGTGGTCGACTGCGATCGGTTCCAATTGGGCGCTGGCAGCCCACCAGGCGGCCCCATGAAATTCTTCCATGTCTCCTCGCTTCTCGAGCAGCAGAAAAATGTCTTCGGCCTGCTCGAGGCCTTTGCATCAGCACTTGACGGTGGGCTCTCAGCGGAACTTTTCATTGCGGGCTCAGGGGACGACGCGCCCTACCGCGTGTGGGCTGCTGAGCATCATTTGGTAAACCATATTCACTTTCTCGGCCGCCTGGACCCGACCCAAGTCGCCCACCACATGGCCCACTCGGACGCCCTCGTGCTCTTCAGTCGATCTGAAAACATGCCCTGCGTCATGGTCGAAGCCTGGTCAGCTGGCACCCCCGTCATCGCAACAGACGTTGGCGGTGTCGCA
Organism: uncultured Flavobacteriales bacterium; assembly: GCA_937890245.1. Taxonomy (GTDB): domain Bacteria; phylum Bacteroidota; class Bacteroidia; order Flavobacteriales_D; family Sanyastnellaceae; genus UBA8752. The sequence goes on along the minus strand of CALACF010000414.1, from coordinate 4,715 downwards.
GAATTCCTCACCCCAGAAAACGGCGCCCTGTTGCCCTCAGAGGACCGCGCGGCCCTCACCGACATCATGCTCAACTGGGATTGCAGCACCCGCGATCGCCCCGCCATCCGACAATTCGCCGAAACGAAATTCTCGCGCCCCGCCATTGCCGCGGCCTACGCCAAGCTCTACAGCTCCATCACGCCCTAGTCACGTCCGCAACTCAACCGCTACCTCAGTCGATGCCATTGACGTATAGCTGGATCACGTCGAGGCTATCGGCCACAGAAGCGCCTGAAAACCCACCCAGGCTGTCAGAGGAGAGCAGCACATTGTAATCGGCGAGCATCAGCTGCGCCAAGGGCATGTAACTCCAATGCCAGCGCTCGAGATGGTAGCCCGTGCGCTCCGCCCGATCCGAGTAGACCTGGTGGAAGCCGAAGCGCGCCGCATGCTCAACGAGCCAAGCGTAGACCAGCAAGCCCTCGCCGGTTTCGAACCACTCGTTTTCGAAGGCGCACAGGTCGAGGTCCGTGCCCCAATGGTGGCGGGAGGTACCAGGCATGGAGCTGTACGTCATAATGTCGCGGGCCTTTTCGAAGGCAGACCAACCCATGTATCGGGGGCGTTCCCATTTGCGCTCCCAGATGCCGCGTTGGTATGTGAAATTTCGGGTGGCCGAGCGGATCAGCAGCGCAACGCCAGCCGAATCAGCCGCAGCGCGCATCCGACCAAAGGCGTCCAGCACTTCAGAGCGCAAGTAGATTTCTTCCTTGTCCGTCCAATCAGAGGGGACGCGCGAAAACTCCGGATGCTCGGAAGGGTCGTAATGCCCTAGAAGCTCGGCTGGGGAATAAAGTGGAACGTGGGCCGAATCTGCCAACGCGCCGCCGCCGGCAACTTCAACCTGCGATGAACTGCAACCGAGCGTGGAGAGTAGCAGGGCCGTGAGCGCGAACCGCACCCGGAGCGCGAGCCGCATTCGGAGCGCCAGCCGCATTCGGAGCGCCAGCCGCAACATCAGTGCAATCCCTTGGCTGCGAGGTAGCGCTCGGCGTCGAGGGCTGCAGCGCAGCCGGAACCTGCCGCCGTGACGGCTTGGCGGTACGTGCGGTCAGCGCAATCACCGCTCCAGAAGACGCCCTCAATGTTTGTGGCGCCCGTTCCGGGGGCTGCTTGGATGATGTAGCCCTCTGGGTCGAGGTCGATCTGCCCCTTGAAGATGTCCGTGTTGGGCGTGTGGCCAATGGCGACAAAGAAGCCCTGGATCTCAAGCTCGTGCTTCTCGCCCGAGGTGTTCACCACGCGCACGCCGGTCACCGTGTCGTCGCCCAACACCTCGTCGGTGGAGGTGTTGTAGAGTACTTCGATGTTGTCGATTCCGTTCACGCGGTTTTGCATGGCACGTGAGGCGCGCATTTGATCGCGGCGCACGATCATGTAAACCTTATTGCAAAGCTTGGCAAGGTAGCTGGCCTCCTCGCAGGCAGAGTCTCCGGCACCTACGATCGCGACATCTTGGCCTTTATAGAAGAAGCCATCGCAAACAGCGCAGGCTGAAACGCCGCCGCCATTCTCCTTGAACTTCTGCTCGCTTTCGAGGCCGAGCCATTTGGCTGAGGCGCCCGTGGAGATGATAACCGAGTCCGCTGTTACTACATGCGCGCCGCCGTCGAATTCGACGCGGTGAACGGATCCTATAAAGTCGACCGCTGTAGCCCAACCATTGCGCACGTCCGTATCAAAACGGCGCGCCTGCGTCTCCAAGTCAGCCATCATGGCCGTGCCATTGACACCATCGGGGTAGCCTGGGAAATTGTCGACGTCTGTGGTCTCAGTCAGCTGTCCGCCGGGCTGTAATCCTTGGTAAAGCACAGGCTTCATGTCGGCTCGAGCGGCGTAGATGGCGGCGGTGTATCCTGCGGGCCCCGATCCGATGATCAGGCATTTGACGTGTTCGTTGGCTTCAGACATGGAGATTTCGTTTGCGGGTACAATTTCTTTGCGGGGCGCAATTTAAGCCAATGCCCCTCGGGCCAAGGCAACTTCTGTTGCAAGAGATGCCAACAATTCGCTTTGATCGTGGCTTCAATTGTGCTTACCGTGCTTACCGTGCTTGATCGATCTCGATGAAGCGGTCCCACAGCGGATCTTCTGGCGGGGCCGCAACGATGCGCATCACCTCGCGTTTGACGGGGTGGATGAATTCGATGGCCCGCGCGTGCAGATGGATCGAAGCGTTGTCATTGGTTCGGCGGGCGCCGTACTTGATATCTCCCTTGATGGGGCAGCCCAAAGCGGAGAGCGTAACGCGGATTTGATGGTGGCGGCCAGTCTTTGGGTAGACCTCTACAAAGGAGTAGTGGCTGCCCTTGCCCATGAGTTTGTAGCGCAGTTCGGCCTCTTTGCGGCTGGGGCCGGGCTCGTTGAATGCGTAGCTCTTGTTGTTCTTCTCTTTCTTGGCCAAGTAGTTGATCACGTGGCCTTCCTCGGCTGGAGGCGCAGGTTGGACCACAGCCCAATACGTCTTGCTTACCTCGCGATGTCGGAACGCCGCCGTCAGCCGGGACAGCGCCTTGGACGTCTTGGCGAACAAAATTACGCCGCTGACAGGGCGGTCGATCCGGTGGACAAGCCCGAGGTAGGCGTCCCCTGGCTTGTTGTACTTCTGCTTCAGGTAGGAGCGGACCACACGGTCTAGGGTGCGGTCGTGCGTGGCGTCACCTTGGACGATGTCCGAGGATCGCTTGCAGACGGCAATGATGTGGTTGTCCTCAAAGAGCACTTCAAGGTTGCGCTCATCAGACATGATGAGCGGCGCCTTCGGCTTCTTTGCAAAGCCCTTTTTGCTGCCAGACATCAGTACTGCTCGCTTTCGTTCGGGAAATCTCGTGATCGCACGTCCGCTACGTATTGGGATATAGCCGAATTCATTTGCTCACCCATGTCGAGGTAGCGGCGCAAAAATTGAGGGGAGAAGTCCAGGGTAAGGCCCAGCATGTCGTGGAGCACCAGGACCTGGCCGTCGCAACCGCCTCCGGCTCCGATGCCAACCGTAGGAATGCCGATCGACTTCGACACCTCCGTTGCAAGTCCCGCTGGCACCTTTTCCAGCACCAGAGAAAAGCATCCGATTTCTTCCAGCATCGCCGCATCTGAGCGCAGCGCTTCAGCCTCAGCCGCCTCCTTGGCCCGCACGGTGTACGTTCCAAACTTGTAGATGCTCTGCGGCGTCAGGCCCAAGTGACCCATCACTGGGATGCCCGCCGTCAGAATGCGCTCGATGCTCTCACGAACCTCAGCGCCGCCCTCGAGTTTAACGGCATGCGCGCCGCTTTCCTTCATGATGCGGATCGAGCTGTTGAGGGCTTGTTTTGAATTGCCTTGGTAGGTGCCGAAGGGAAGGTCGACCACCACCAGCGCCTTTTTCGCCGCACGCACCACGCCTTGGGCGTGATAAATCATGTGGTCGAGCGTAATGGGCAGGGTCGTTTCGTGGCCCGCCATGACGTTCGATGCGCTGTCGCCCACGAGAATAATATCTACGCCTGCAGCATCGACAATCCGTGCCATCGAGTAATCATAGGCGGTCAACATCGCGATTTTCTCGCCGTTGTTTTTCATCTCTTGCAGCACCTGCGTGGTGATGCGTTTGGCTTTTCCGTGAATTGACATGGGTGCAGAGAATTAGAGGCTGGGCCAGGTGGTGAAGATGTAGCCAATGTAGAGCGCCAGAAGCAAGCCGCCTTTGACACGGCCGATTTTTTTACTCCATGCCAATGGCACCAAGGCGACCGAAATTGCGATCATCCACCACAAGTCAGTATTGAGAATCTGCGGCACCACTTCGAGTGGAAGGACGACGGAGGTCGCGCCCAAGACGAGAAGAATATTGAACAGGTTGGAGCCGACCACATTGCCCAAGGCCAAATCCGAATGGCCACGAACGGCTGCAATAACAGAAGCGACCAACTCCGGAACGCTGGTTCCGAATGCCACGACAGTCAGTCCAATCACGCGGTCACTTACCCCGGCCAATACGGCCAATTCTTTGGCTCCGCTGACAAACCAGCCCGACCCGAAGTACAGCCCGACCGTTCCAAGCGAAATCATCCCAACAATCCAATGCATGGGCTTGTAGGCTTGCTGGTCGGCGTCCTTGCGGTCTTTTTTGCGGTCTGTTTTTGCGGTCCAAATCATCACACTGATGAATGCGCACATGGCCAGCAAAAGCCAGCCGCCCTCAGCCGATGAAATTTCACCGTTCCTTGCAAAAAACCACATTGCAAGCCCGGCAGCAATCATCAATGGTGCGTCGCGATTGAGCACGCCGCGGTCGACAAGCACTGGCTTGACCAGGGCAGTGATGCCTAGAATCAGTGCGATGTTTGCAATGTTTGATCCCACGACATTCCCTACAGCGATACCCGCACTTCCATCGAGTGCAGCAGAAAAGGAAGTGAACAACTCTGGAGCAGACGTGCCGAAACTAACCACCGTCAGCCCCACAATCAGCGGCGCGATTCTCGCTTTGATCGCAGCGGCCACCGCGCCACGAACCAAGAGTTCGCCGCCCGCCACCAACAGGCCCAGTCCCAGCAGGAGGGTCAATATTGCAGGCATCCCTTCCATCACTTTTTTGGGGCTTCTGGCGCTTCGGACTTCTCAGGCGCTTCGGGCTTCCTGGGCCCGCCTGGTTTTTGGGCTTGCTTGAGCGGGTTGACCGCATCACGCAT
>CALACF010000413.1 GCA_937890245.1 uncultured Flavobacteriales bacterium | reverse complement strand
ATGCCGCTTACCACGCGCACGGTGAAGCGTGTACATCGCGGAGACATCGCATTCAACACCCTGATTGTCGGTTGCAACGACCGGGCCCGCGCCATGGTCGAAGAGATGCGCGCCCTGCGCCGCAACCCGGGATTTGCCTTTATAGGGACGGTATGCGTGAGGGATGAAGTCGAGGCGGAGTTGCTGGGCATTCCGTGTTTGGGGGGCGTATCGGATTTGCCCAAGCTCATCGCTGATTTGGGTGTCGAAGAGGTCATCTTGGCCATCCGTTCGACGGACCACTCGGAACTCGAGGACATCTTGAACGCGCTTGAAGGGCGGGGCGTAGAGGTCAAGATCATCCCGGACATCTACGACATCCTTTCGGGATCGGTGCGCATGGTCAGCTTGTTTGGCGCGCCATTGATTGCCATCCGTCGTGATATTTTGCCTGCCTGGCAAGTGGCGGTCAAGCGCGCAATGGATGTTGTGGCCTCGATTTTTGCGCTCCTGCTATTGTCGCCCGTTCTATTGCTGATAGCTGTGCTTGTACTGTTCTCTTCAAAGGGCGGGATCATCTTTCGGCAAGAGCGCATCGGCCGGTTTGGCAAGCCTTTTACTATTTTCAAGTTCCGCACCATGTATTTGGGATCGGAGGCAAAAGGCCCTCAGCTTTCCAGCGATGCTGACCCGCGCATCACGCGCATTGGCCGCTTTTTACGCAAGTCCCGTTTTGACGAGTTTCCCCAGTTCTTCAACGTCTTTCTCGGGGAAATGTCCCTCGTCGGCCCGCGCCCTGAGCGCGCATTCTACATCGAGAAAATCGTAGCCATAGCGCCGCATTACCATCACCTTCAAAAGGTACGGCCCGGCATCACATCTTGGGGGCAAGTCAAGTACGGCTATGCTGAAAATGTAGAGGAAATGGTACAGCGCCTGCGCTTTGATTTGATCTACATCGAGAACATGTCGCTAGCCTTGGATTTCAAAATCCTCGCCTACACCGTTTGGATCGTCTTGCGCGGCCGCGGCAAATAGCCGGCCTTCCTGCGAATCCCGGTTTTGCGCTGGCAAATTGCAGCGGATCCGATCCGCATTGCCGCCCATAATGTGTTAACTTGAATGGGCAATGCAAGCCCGTATTCCAAGCCCGCAAGGGACATGGAAATCCCTGAATACAAACGTGTTCGGCCCTTTGCTGCCCTTCTTTTTTTGGGCGGTCTGTATGGGGTGTGCTCCACTTTCTGCACTCCAAGCCCAGGACGAGCCGCTGCGCCAATACACGGAGCTCATCATGGCCATGCTCACCGAGCGGGTCGAGGCCGCCGTTCATCTTGAAGGGGAGACGATCACACTCTCGCCACGAATTCCCGCGCTGCTGCTCGACTGCCAAAAACTCGTCCGCCGTTCGGTACCGTATTACCTCGAGGGTGAAATCCCGCGCTTCAAGCGCTTTGACGACCCGGTTCGCCGCGCACTCGAAAACCTTGCCCAACTTCGTGTCGGCTCGCCCCCAGATGGTTGGACGGCCGAGCGCTGGACATACTACCGCGTGCAGCGGGCCATCGAGGATGTCCTGCTCCACATGGCCCTCGATGTCGGTGCGTATGCCAATTCATCCCTGCGTTCAGCCGCCTTTTCTACCACTGATCTTTCGCGGGATTGGTCGGATATGCGCGCTGGCGTGGATGAAATGCAAGTCGATCCCATCGACCCTTTTGATGCCGGACGCCCTTCGGATAACAGCTCGTTGGGCGGCGCAACTTCGAGCGGCGCCACTGGCGCAACTGACGCAACTTCGAGTGGCGCTGCGGGAACAGATCCGACCATGGCACTGCTGGTTCGCGTATTGGCGGGAATGGAAGCCATCCTCGCAGAGCTGACAGGCACGGCGACTGCAACCAACGTTGCCGCCACTAACACGTTGGGGCTTGATGAGGGCTGGAATAGCGGTGCGATGGGGGCGGCTGAGGGGCAGCCCGGCTTGCCGGCAGGTCTTCCCAAAGAATTTACCATTGCTTTCCCGGAGGGCAGCAATGCGCTGGGTCTGTCTGCCGAATACGCGCTCAACGCCTTGATCGAGTTGATGGCCGTGCACCCAAAATTGCGTGTCATAGCCGAAGGGCACAGCGATCCAACCGGTGGCGAGCGTCACAATATGAAGCTGTCCCAGCAACGGGCCAATGCCGTGCGCTACTACCTCATCGGCCACGGACTCGACCCTTCGCGGGTGGTTGCGACGCATTGGGGCGAATCAAAACCTGAATGGGGCGCTGGGATGGACCGCCGGGTTGTGGTACGTTTGCTCAAGTGAAATTGGCATTCGAGTCCACATGAAAATCATTTGTATCGGCCGCAACTATGCGGACCACGCGGCCGAACTGGGCCATGAGCGCCCCGCTGAACCGCTTTTTTTCATGAAGCCCAAGAGTGCTGTTCTTCATCCGGATCACCCTTTTGTGATTCCCGAGTGGACCGATGAGTGCCATTACGAAGTGGAGCTGGTCGTCCGCATTGAACGCGTCGCCTGTTGGGTCGCTCCAGAATTTGCACATCGCTGCTACCATGAAGTGGGCCTGGGCATCGATTTCACTGCGCGCGATGTCCAACGGCGACTCAAAGCAGCGGGCCACCCTTGGGAAAAGGCAAAGTCCTTTGACGGTTCAGCCGTGCTTTCATGGGCCTGGACCCCGCTAAAAGACCTCGGCGGCAACATCCAAAACCTCGCCTTCGAGCTCGAGCGCAACGGCGAAGTCGTCCAGTCCGGCAACACGCGGGACATGCTCTTCACGGTCGACCAACTCATCGCCCACGTATCCCAGTACTGCACACTCAAAACGGGCGACCTGATCTACACCGGCACGCCCGCAGGTGTCGGCCCCGTGGCCCCAGGGGACCAGCTTACGGGCCGACTCTGCGGCCGCGACCAGTTCACCGTCAACGTGATGTAATCCAGTCTCCGCTCCAGCTTTGCCGATTCGTACGACTGCACGGTAAGGAAAATGGGTTAGTTGTGCGTTTCGTCTCCGGAAATGTTGGATTCGCCGAATTATACAAATACAAGTCAATCTGCGCCGTATCTTAAGAACCGCCTAACCTTGATCCTGTCCGCATGCCTTTATTTCTAAGCAATTCCTATCGCGCCTTCTTCGCGCTCGCCCTTGCACTTGTTCTCGCACTTTCTTCAGCCCAGCTGTCCGCCCAAACGGTTGAGCTGCCCTACAACCCCGATTCCAATGCGGACCAGTACATCGGCACGCCGGATTTACTTGACTTCCTGCCAGCGTTTGGCTCGCCATTCGAGGTCGGCGCGCTCCAGGTGGATGGCCTACCGCTCGAACAATACCTCAGCGAGCTTGGCTTTGCGGTGACAGTTGTGGGCGTCGAGCTGCTCTCCGACACCGTTCTTTCCTTCACGTTCTCAAACGATTCGATCGTTGCGATCCCCTTCCCTGGAGCGGCTGCTGGTCCATCCATCGTTGGCTGCGCTGACGCCACGGCCTGCAACTTCGATGCCGGTGCCACCGCCCATTACGCGGCGCTCTGCCTGTACGCAGACGCCTGCGGCGTCTGTGACGGTCCGGGCTCGATCTACGACTGCGGCTGCTCGGACATTCCTGAAGGCGACTGCGATTGCAGTGGCGCGCAGCTTGACGCGTTGAGCGTGTGCGGCGGCAGCTGCTCGGCCGACCTCGACCAGGACGGCATCTGCGATGACGGCGACGACTGTATCGGGGCTGCCGATGCGTGCGGCATCTGCAACGGTCCGGGCGCGATATACGATTGCGGCTGCTCGGGCATTGCTGCAGGCGACTGCGATTGCAACGGCTCGCAACTCGATGCCCTTGGCGTTTGTGGCGGAGCGTGCACGGCGG
>CALACF010000412.1 GCA_937890245.1 uncultured Flavobacteriales bacterium | reverse complement strand
GATTTTCTGGGATGAGCTCCCTGCTCTATCACGTCAATCCACCCACCCGTGTGGTGCGTGTCGAGGAGCCGTTGGACGACGCCCCGGTCGCCGCGGTGAAAAACAATATCAGCGCGCGCAGGATTGCAGGGTTCGATGTGCCGCCGGTCGGGGATCATTTGAAGGCCCGCGTGCCGATGATGTTCAACGACGAATGCGTTTTGCGCTTGGCTGCGCCGGCTGATAAGACCGTTGATTACTTCTACAAGAATGCCGACAGCGACGAGGTCGTTTTCGTGCACGAGGGGACGGGCATCCTGCATTCTATGTTCGGTGATTTACGCTTCGAAGTGGGCGATTACCTCGTCATCCCGCGCGGCGTCATCCACAGTTTTGCGTTTGATTCCGATGCCAATCGATTGCTGGTTATAGAAAGCCGCCACCCAATTTATACGCCCAAGCGCTACCGAAATCACTTCGGTCAGATGCTGGAAAACTCGCCGTTTTGCGAGCGTGATATCCGCACGCCCGAGCATCGCGAGCCCGTGAATGCGCAAGGTGAATTCGAAGTGAAAATCCGCAAACAGGGACAAACTCACAGCGTAGTTTACCTCGACCACCCCTATGATGTGGTGGGCTGGGATGGCTACCACTTCCCCTATGCCTTCAATATTTCAAATTTTGAGCCGATTACGGGCCGCGTGCATTTGCCTCCGCCGACCCACCAGACCTTTGAGAGCGCTGGGTTCGTAATCTGTAGTTTCGTGCCGCGTATGTACGATTATCATCCCGACTCAATTCCCGCCCCATACAATCATTCCAATGTAGACTCAGACGAAGTGCTCTATTATGTGGAAGGGAACTTCATGAGCCGCAAGGGCATTGACCGTGGCAATATCACATTGCACCCGGCGGGCGTGGTCCACGGACCACATCCAGGCACCTACGAGGCGAGCATCGGAAAAAAAGAAACGCGAGAACTTGCCGTGATGCTTGATACCTTTAAGCCGCTAAAGTTGACACAGCAGGCGCTAGATCTGGAGAGCGGAAATTACGCGCAGAGTTGGTTGCCTGACGCGCATTAATTGAGATATAACCCTGAATTAGAATATATTATGTCAGAATCAATTTTGCCAAATCCGGAAAAAATCATCGCCGAGGCGGCCGATTTTCTGCCCTTGCTTGGAACAGATCACATCGAGATGCTCGTAGGAAACGCAAAGCAAAGCGCCTTCTATTACATGAGCGCCTGGGGCTTCCAACCGGTGGCGTTTCGCGGCCTAGAAACTGGGGCCAAGGACGAGGTGTCCTACGTTTTACGACAGGGAAAAATCACCTTGGTCTTGACGACGCCGTTGAACTCGAAAAGCCCTGTGAATGATCATTTGCGGGACCACGGCGACGGGGTCAAAACGGTGGCGTTCTGGGTGGCCGATGCACGAAAGAGTTACAACGAGACCATTTCTCGGGGTGCCGAAAGTGCGTTTGAGCCTTTCGTTCGCAAGGACGATGACGGCGAGGTCGTGCTGAGCGGCATCAAGACGTACGGCGAGACGGAGCACGTTTTTGTAGAGCGTCAGAATTACAGCGGATTGTTTTTACCGGGGTACATGGCTTGGAATCCAGACTACAAGGTGGAGGACACAGGGCTCTTGTATGTCGATCATATGGTGGGCAATGTGGACTGGGGCCAAATGAACAAGTGGTGCAAGTTTTATGCGGAGGTCATGGGATTTGCGCAGATCATTTCCTTTGACGACAAGGACATTTCTACAGAGTATACCGCCTTGATGTCCAAGGTGATGAGCAACGGAAATGGGCGAATCAAGTTCCCGATTAACGAGCCGGCCAAGGGGCGGAAGAAGTCGCAGATCGAGGAGTACCTCGACTTTTACGAAGGCGAGGGCATACAGCATATTGCGGTTGCCACGGCTGATATCGTTGCCACCGTCACAGCTTTGAAGGCCAGGGGTGTAGAGTTCTTGTATGTGCCAGACAACTATTACGATACGGTGTTGGATCGCGTGGGCGATATCGATGAGGAGTTGGCCGTTTTGCGCAAGCACGGCATCTTGATTGACCGCGACGACGAGGGCTACCTTCTACAATTGTTCACTAAACCGGTGATGGACCGGCCGACGATGTTCTTCGAGATCATCCAACGAAAGGGCGCGACATCATTCGGCAAGGGCAACTTCCAAGCATTGTTTGAGTCGATAGAGCGCGAACAAGAGGCGCGCGGCACGCTTTGAGCGGGCTGGTTTGGCACGATTTCGGGGTTTCGCTTGGGGGGCGGACGCTTCTGAGTGCTGTGAATTTATCCGTTGAGCCTGGTGAAACGCTGGCCTTGGTAGGCGAATCCGGAAGCGGCAAGACTTTGTTGTGCATGGCCGTTTTGGGGATGCTGCCCACGGGCTCGGTCGTGAGCGGATCGGTGACGCAGCCCACACGTGGTCCTGGTGTTTCGATGATTTTCCAGGAGCCCATGACGAGCTTGGACCCGACGATGCGGTGTGGGCGGCAAATCGAAGAGGTGATTTTGAGACATTTGGGCGGTCGGCGGGCCGCGGCGCGGGCGCAGGTCTTGGCGCTTTTTGAGGAGGTGCAGGTGGGTGCAGGTGCGGGCGAACTGGAGCGCGTGGCGCGTTCGTTTCCCCACGAATTGTCCGGCGGGCAAAAACAACGCGTGCTCATCGCCATGGCCTTGTCATGCAATCCCGCCGTTTTACTCGCCGACGAGCCCACCACCGCCTTGGACTCCACAGTTCGACATGAAATCATGGCGTTGCTGCGGCGCATTTCGGTGTCACGTGGATTGGCGACGGTGCTGGTATCCCACGATTTGGGGGTGGTCCAAGAGGCGGCAGACAAAGTGGCGGTGATGCGCGCTGGCGAAGTGGTAGAATTTGGCGCGATGGAAGACATTCTGCAGCGGCCTTCACATGCGTACACACGGGCCTTGCTCGCTTCGCAGGTGCCGAAGGCTGGGCGGCCATTTCCGCTGGCAACGGTTGGCGATGGTGGCGGGCGCGATGGCTTGGCGCGCGGTGCGGCTTTGGGCGAACTCGCGGCGCCAGCCGCCGACGCCGAAGTCATCTTGCGCTTGGAAAACGTGATGCTCACATACCCTGGCGCAGACGCGCCAACACTCAACGGCGTGTCGTTGACGCTGAAGCGCGGCGAGTCGCTGGGGCTGGTTGGAGAGAGTGGATGTGGCAAGTCAACGGTGGCGCGGGTGGTGATGGGCCTGCGATCGGCTGATGGCGGGTCCGTAGATCGGCGCGCAGTTGAAGGGCATGTCGGGCTGGTTTTTCAAGACCCATTTGCCTCGCTGAACCCGCGCATGGCTGTGGGGCGGGCGATTGCCGAGGTGATGCTCGTGCGTGGCGTGCCGGCAGTTGAAGCCACGGCGCGGGCTGGGCAGTTGCTCGAGGAAGTCGGGCTGCAGGCTGAGGATGGAACACGGATGCCGGGGGCCTTTTCTGGCGGACAGCGCCAAAGGATTGTGATTGCACGGGCGCTGGCAGCTGATCCGCACTTGCTCATTTGCGACGAGGCGGTGGCCGCTTTAGACGTGAGCGTACAGGCACAGGTGCTCAACTTGCTCAACGAACTCAAGGCCCGGCGGGGTTTGAGTCTGCTGTTCATCTCGCACGACCTGAGCGTCGTTCGCTACATGTGCGACCGCATTGCCGTGATGAACCAAGGCCGCATCGTTGAGGTTGGCGAGGCACAAGAGGTTTGTGCCAACCCCCAACAGGATATAACTATTCGACTGATTGAAGCTGCTGGCGTGGGCGTTGCTTAATTTGCAGGCGCAATG
>CALACF010000411.1 GCA_937890245.1 uncultured Flavobacteriales bacterium | reverse complement strand
TTGTCACCGTATGCCTCCACAACCTGGGTGCCGTGGATGGAGAAAGGAATCGTGTAGGGCTGGAACGATGCTTCTCCGACCCGGTAAAAGAGCTTGGCCGCGGGGTCGAGGCTTGCAATGGTCAGCTGTAAACTATCGCCACGGTAGCTGCGCGGCGCTTCGATAACAGGGGCGGGGCAGAAATCGACCGTTGCAGCACGCGAGACTGGCCATGCTGACGCATCCACGCCGAATTTGCCAGGTTGGTCGCCCATTTCAAAAGTCCACGTGCCACCTTCGAGGAGCGCGCGATGCGAGATCCAGTTGTCGAGCCAAGGCTGCCCGTCATGCTGGACGCTTTGGATGTAGAAGGCCCCGGGCGAAGGACGGGGCGCGTTGAATATCACCTCAGCGCCGCCGGGCAAAGCCAGCTGAGCCTTTTTGAAGCGAGGCGTTCCGAACGCATAAATTGTATCGCCAGGCGTGACGGGGTACAGCCCCAGCGCGCTCCACACGTACCAGCTGCTCATTTGGCCGCAGTCCTCGTTGCCCGAAAGTCCATCAGGTGCCGCTGTGTAGAGCTCATCACAGATTTGCTCGACCAGCGCTTGGCTGCGGTCGGGGCGGCCCGCGTAATTGTGCAGGTAGGCCATATGATGCGAGGGCTCGTTGCCATGTGCGTATTGGCCAATCAAGCCCGTGATATCCGACTGCCGGCGGCCGGCCATGGCAGAAGATGCACCGAACATCTCGTCAAGCTTGGCGGCATAGGCCGCCGCACCGCCCATCAAATCCATGTGCCCACCGATGTCGTGGGGAACGAAAAAGTTGTACTGCCAACCGTTGGCCTCGGTGTACTCAAAGCTTACCTCGGTCGGATCAAATCCAGCCCGCCAAGAACCGCCGATGCGCGGCTGCACAAAACCCGTTGAGCGGCGGTACACGTTCCGGTAGGCAAGAGACCTGCGCTCGAATACCTCGGCAATGGAGTCCCTTCCAATGGCCCGTGCAAAACTGGCAATGCAGGCGTCGTCAAAACCGTATTCCAGGGTCTTCGAAACGCTCTCGCTTTCATTCTCTAGCGGGATGAAACCGAGCTGCGCATACGCTCGCTTGCCCAGCTCATCGGCTTCTGCCGTGGCGAGCATCGCTTCGAGTGCCGCTTCCGTGTCGAATCCGTCAATGCCCTTGGCCCATGCGTCTGCAATCACTGGGACGCTGTGGTAGCCGATCATGCAGCCCGTGTAATTGGCCGAAAGTTCCCACACCGGCAACTGCCCGCCCTCGCGGTGCATGTCGATGAAGTTGCGAACGAAATCGCGGGTTCGGTTGGGCTCGAGCAGCGTGAGCAGGGGGTGGGTGGCCCGAAATGTGTCCCATAGCGAATACACCGTGTAGCGTACACTGCCGTCGGGGCGGCCGTAATGCGCGAGCAAGTCCGTTCCCCGGTAGCGGCCATCGACGTCTGACGCCGTGTGCGGCACGGTCAAACTGTGGTAGAGCGCCGTATAGAAAATGGTGCGCTCCGCCTCATCCTCCGCCTGCACCCGCACGGGTTTTAGGGCTTCGTTCCATGCCAATTCCGCCTCGCTTAGGTAGTCATCGAAGCGGCTGTGTAAGGCTTCCGCATTCAAATTGGCCAAGGCACCATTGATGTCCACCTGCGAAATTGCGACCCGAACCACCAGGGTGTCGAGCCCCGAAAAATCCGGAAATGCGAGTGGAAAAACGGGCACAAACTCTAGCTCCTGCTGTAGGTCTCCGTCTGCTTCACGAGAAACCGTCCTGAGTTCACTGCGCTGCTCCAAGAAATCAAAAGGCGCCGAGAACCGCGCAGCGAAGTACACATGCTGCTGTTCCGCCCAATTGTCCGAAAGTCGGTGGCCGACCAAGGTCGAGTCGTCCTTCATATAAATACTGTAATGAATCAGCTCGTCCCGGTGGCCCAGGTCGAAGTAGAGGTTCAGCGTGTCCGATTCAACAGCTGCGTTCGCGCTGCGCGTGTACCGATGCACACCAACCCGGGTGGTTGCAGTGAGCTCTACTTTCAAGCCGCTCCGCTCCAGCTCACAGCTATAGAATCCGGCGTGCGCTTGTTGAGAGCCTGGAACAAAACGATCGCGGTAACGCTCATTCCAGCGGTCGGCAGTATCGAGTGGTCCCACGGTGGGCATCAGTAAAATATCCCCGTAATCCGAGACCCCCGTGCCCTGCAGGTGCGTGTGCGAAAAGCCGTACACCTGGTCGTCTGAAATATGGTAGCCGCCGCAGCCATCCCAGCCCTCAAGCCGGGTGTCCGGGCTCAGCTGAACCATGCCAAACGGCGTTGTTGCGCCGGGGTAAGTGTGTCCGTGGCCACCCGTTCCGATGAATGGATCCACCCACGTTGCGTAAGGCGAGGCCTCGGTCGGGAGCTCAACACTCTCGGTCTGAGGCCCACAGGCCGTCAACACTAGCGCAGCTGCAAAGCCGAGTATTGTCAATTTGTTCATGGCTGATTCTTCTTCAAAGTGGGCACTGGAGAGACCGATGGAATGGCTGCGCTTGGCTTTTTGCAGAGTCCGCAAAGCAAGCGGTCGTGCAAACCGAAATGCCTGACATCGGGCCGTTTGGGCGTCCGAAGCGCATCATATTTTGAGCGATTCCCCTGAGAAAGCGACTGGCGAATGAACGCATCGCGTTGGGCCCGCACCGCCTTTATTTCCTTATGCCAATCCCCAACTTGGGCAAGAACCTCTACTTCGGGCGCTCCACTTCGCTCCAGCGAATCGACCCGCGCGCGCAGCGCATCTTCAGCCAAAGAAGCCGCATAAAAGACGTCCGTCCACAATACAGCGAGTTCTTGGGTCGGCTCAAAGGCTGCGATGGTGGCCCCGAGCAAAGCGTCTGCCACGCGGTGCGCAATGCGCGGTTTTTCACCGCTCAACCACAACAGGGCCTGGCGTTCGACTTCTTGCGGGGACGTCCCAGCCCGGAGGCCGAAATCAGCGATTGCAGCTGGATCAAAAAATGAGCGTGTCGTCGGAAGGGCCACAACCAAACCCGTGGCCGGCAGCCGCACCATCACTGATGACCCCGACATTTCATCGCCCCGCCCCAGTGGTGGCACGCCGAACACCTCGAACCGGTCCGAAGCTCGAAGCTCGCTGGCCAACATCACGGCCGCAGAAAAACTCAAAGCATCAATCAGCACAGCGGCCCGCCCGCCATAGCGCGGCATCCTTCCAGCCCAACGATCAACAAGCACAGAATCCGTTGTCCCCACAGCAGCAGTGGCCAATCGGGCCGCCTCCGCCCAAACAGGCTTGCGCCGCGCACGGCGCAACAACTGCTCCCGCGAGAGAGCTGCAGCCCGCAGAACACGGGCTTGAGAATGCTCGCGGTGCTTGGAAACGCTCCACTCATAGGTGGGACCATCCTGCAATCCCAAGGCCTCGCGAACAGCGTGGCGACGCCAGCGAAGCCCGCCTGTATTTCCTCGGAGGTCCAAGACAAGCAAGACGTCCCTGCGGTTCACCTTGCGGATGGCGCGGCGCAAACACCTGGCAAACCGGCCGTCGCCCCCCGCATCAAACGAACGAATTTTCAAGTTCGCCAATGGCCGACCATTCGATAGCGAATCGAAGGAAAGTACGATCTGGCTGTCGCCGTGATTTTCCTGACCTGAATGATCAGACGGCTGAAACTTTGAAATCCAGGCAAGCTGGCCAGCCAAGCCATTGGCACCCATCGGCGTCAACGCCAACAATCGAGCCTCAGAAGCAGCCTCCAGCAGGCTCGGCAGGGGATAGGCCACCCGCAAATGCGGATCCTTCCAAATCGAAAGCAAGGCGACAATTTCGCCGGCCCAAGACGCTTCGGTGAAGGCCCGCGCCACAATACTGTCCCCGCAAGCGAGCTGCAACCCATCCATTGCAAGCCGCCACGCCGCACGCATCTCAGCATCTTCATCCAGTGGTACCACGGCGTAAACCAATGAATCCAGCACCCGCAAATCGTGGACCCGCTGATCTAGCTGATCGTTCTGCGCCTCGACATGCATCAGACCAGAGACCAGCAGCAAGGCCGCCCAAATAAGACAGCCCTTGAAATTCACGCGTCTTCCAACTTGGCAACCATCGTCAAAATCACAGCGAGCGCAACGGTTTCGCCAGTTTCATCGGTGACGTCCACCTTGAACTTGACGATGCCTTTTGCAATGTCGTCTTCCGTTCGCTTCTCTTGGTCCACCTTTTCCTGGACGGTAAGCTGCACGCCAATGGTCATGCCCGGATAGACAGGCTTCGTGAAGCGACATGTTTCAACACCGTAGTTAAGAAGGACCGGACCTTTGCGAGGCTCAACAAACATGCCGGCCGCTTTCGACAAAATCCAGTAGCCGTGGGCCACGCGCTGCTCGAAAATGGTGCCGTCCAATGCAGTGCCATCCACGTGGGCGTAAAAGTTGTCGCCAGACACATTTGCGAAGTTGACGATGTCTGCCTCTGTTACCGTGTGCCGGTGGGTGGTGTATGTTTCGCCCACCCTTAAATCTTCGAAATGCTTGCGGAAGGGGTGGACTTCCGACTCTGGACGGGCCGCGCCTGGCATGTGCCGCTGGGCAACAGCCGTCAAGGTATCGGGATGGCCTTGAACCGCTGTCGTTTGCATATAGTGATGCAGCCCGCGCAATCCGCCCATTTCTTGGCCTCCGCCTGCCCGCCCGGGTCCGCCGTGAACCCATTGTGGCATCGGACTTCCGTGGCCTGTTGATTCGCCCGCGCAATGGCGGTCGAGAACCAAAATCCGTCCGTGATGCGGTGCCGCCTCAACAACGAATTCGCGCGCCTCGTGCGCATCCGCAGTCACCACCGTGCATACCAACGATCCTTTTCCTTTCTGCGTCAATGCGACAGCCTCTTCCAAGTCACTGTATCCCATCAATGTACAGACAGGACCGAAGGCTTCCACCGCGTGCACCGCGCTCGCCGACATGGCGTCTTCTTGCCGCAAGAGCATGGGTGCCATGAATGCGCCCGCCTCTGAATTGGCCTCTAACACACTGACTTTCATGGGGTCTCCATAGACCAATTCAGCCTCGCCCATCAGTACACCAAGCGCAGAACGGACCTCAGCCACCTGGTCATGGCCCACCAAGGCGCCCATGCGAACCTTCTCATTTGCCGGATCCCCAATCACGGTCCGGTCGAGCTGAGCGGTCAAAGCCGCCTGCACGGCATCGACGCTCGCGTGCGGAACCATGGCCCGGCGAACGGCCGTACAACGCTGGCCACACTTGATCGTCATCTCGCGGCGCAACTCCTTTATAAAGAGGTCGAACTCCGGAGAGCCCTCCACCGCAGTCGGGGCGAGCACCAGCGCATTGAGCGAATCGGCCTCCATATTAAATGGCACCGACTCCTTTATAATATTGTCGTGGGCACGCAACATCTGGCCCGTCGTGGCCGAACCCGTAAATGTCACAACGTCCTGCGACCCCACGTGATCCAGCAATCCACGGCCCGAGCCACACGTCAACTGGATCGCGCCCGCGGGCAAAATCCCCGAATCATGCATGGACTTCACCACGGCATGCGTCACATACGAGGTGATCGTCGCCGGCTTCACAATCGTCGGCATCCCTGCCAGCCAATTCACGGCCACCTTCTCCAGCATGCCCCACACTGGAAAGTTGAACGCATTGATATGCAGCGCCACGCCGCGCTTAGGCGTTGCGATATGCTGCGCAATAAACGTCCCCTCTTTCGAAAGCCCGATCGGCTCCCCATCAATCAGG
>CALACF010000410.1 GCA_937890245.1 uncultured Flavobacteriales bacterium | reverse complement strand
CCACGACCCTCATCGCCGTTATCTTCGCCGCCTGTCAAGGACCCATGGAGAGCGAAAACCCCAACGGCGTCAGCGCCACCACCAACGCTGAAGCACCCATTGCAAAGACGCAGGATAGCGTGCTTGAAATTCACGGAGATACGCGCGTGGACCCCTATTTCTGGATGCGTCTGAGTGACGAACAAAAGAAGGCGGAGAAGGCGGATGATCAAACGCAGGACGTGGTTGATTATCTGAACGCTGAGAATGCATACACGGCCGATGTGATGGCGCATACCGCTGATTTCCAGGAACGTCTATTCGAGGAAATCAAGGGTCGCATAGTCAAGGACGACCAAAGTGTGCCTGTTCTGGACCACGGTTTTTGGTATTACACACGGTACGAAACGGGGAAGGAGTACGCCATCAACTGTCGCAAAAAAGGCAGCATGGACGCCGAAGAGCAGGTGATGCTCGATCAGAATGAGTTCGCCGAGGGACACGATTATTTTTCCATGAGCGGTGGCAGCGTCAGTCCGAATAATTCCATGGTTGTTTTCGGCACTGACACGGTGAGCCGTCGGCAGTACACGTTGCAGGTGAAGGACCTGGAAACGGGTAAGATTTTAAGCGACCGCATCCCCGAGACGACCGGTGGCGCTACGTGGGCGGCGGACAACAAAACGCTGTTTTACACGAAAAAGGACCCGCTAACCCTGCGTTCAAATCAGGTTTTTCGGCATGTACTCGGGAGCGATACCGCAGATGACGTACTCGTCTTTGAGGAGAAGGATGAGACCTTTTCTTGCTTTGTCGGCAAGACAAAAAGCGACAAGTATCTACTTGTCGGTAGCTATGCCACGCTTTCGAGCGAATGGCAGGTTTTGGAGGCAGACAACCCGACGGGCGATTGGCGCATCGTGCAGCCGCGAACTGAGGATCTCGAGTACGGCATCTCGCATTTCCAGGACCATTTTTACATCGTGACGAACCACGAGGCAAAGAATTTCCGTCTCATGCGGACGCCTGTAGGCGAAACTGGATTGGCTGCATGGGAAGAAGTGATTGCGCACCGCGACGACGTTTTATTGTCCGGCGTGGACATGTTCAAAGACTATCTCGTTGTAGAGGAGCGCAAGGCGGGCTTGACGCAGATTCGCATCAAGCGCTGGGATGGCAGCTTGGACAAATACCTGGAGTTCAACGACCCGGCCTACATGGCCTACACCTCGGCCAACCCCGATTTCGATACCGAAATCCTGCGCTACGGCTACACCTCGATGACCACACCGGGGTCGACCTACGATTACAATATGCGCTCCGGCGAACAGGTCTTGCTCAAGCAGCAGCGCGTCTTGGACGACGGGTTTTCCCCCGATAATTACGAATCCGAGCGCAAAATGATCACGGCGCGCGATGGGGCCGAAGTGCCGGTGAGCATCGTGTACCGCAAGGGACTGGCCAAGGACGGCAAGGCGCCGATGCTCCTGTACGCTTACGGTTCGTACGGAGCGAGCATGGATCCGTATTTCTCCAGCGTACGTCTGTCTTTGCTGGACCGCGGTTTTGTCTATGTAATCGCACACATTCGTGGCGGCCAAGAAATGGGGCGGAATTGGTATGAGGACGGCAAGTTGCTCAAGAAGATGAACACGTTCACCGATTTCATCGACTGTGGGCGGGCGCTCGTCGAGCAGGGCTACACTTCGCCAGAGCATTTGTACGCCATGGGCGGTTCGGCTGGCGGTCTTTTGATGGGCGCGGTCATGAACATGGCGCCGGATCTATGGAATGGCGTGGTCGCCGCGGTGCCCTTTGTGGACGTCGTCAGCACCATGCTCGACGAAACCATCCCCCTAACAACCGGTGAGTTCGATGAGTGGGGCAACCCCAAAGACGCCGAATACTATCACTACATCAAGGCTTATTCTCCCTATGACAATGTGGGGGCGCTGAACTACCCTAACACACTGATTACCACTGGGTATTGGGATAGCCAAGTCCAATATTGGGAGCCTGCCAAGTGGATTGCCAAGTTGCGCGCCGAGCGCGTGGGTGATGCACGGCTGTTGATGCACACGAACATGGAAGCTGGGCA
>CALACF010000409.1 GCA_937890245.1 uncultured Flavobacteriales bacterium | reverse complement strand
CATCAATTCACGGAAGCGCTCGCGGTTCTCGGTGACGTCAATCGCGTCGATTTGCACCCCGATGATGTCGACGCCAAACTCTTCCCAAATGCCCATTTCATCGCATTCGATGCACAGGTTCAGCGCCGTTTGCCCCCCCATCGTAGGCAGCACGGCGTCGATGTTGTGTTCCTTCAAAATCGCCTGAATTGAGGCGGGTTCAAGGGGTTCGAGGTAAACATGGTCTGCGACGACCTTGTCGGTCATGATGGTCGCAGGATTCGAGTTGATAAGGACAACTTCGATGCCTTCTTCCCGAAGTGAACGGGCCGCTTGGGAGCCGGAATAGTCAAATTCGCAGGCTTGTCCGATAACGATAGGTCCACTGCCAATGATCAGTACGGACCGGATGCTCCTGTCTCTCGGCATTTTTTTTTCCGACAAGCACGGTGATGCGCTCGTCGGTTGGGCGGTGCAAAATTAGTCGCAGATACGAGCTTTGCACGTCCACCGCCCCTCAAATTTTTCCACAAGAAATCCCCATTGGAATCTCTGGGCGATGACGACATTTGACCCGATGGATTCCCAGGCCAATTCTACCCGCAACTTATTCACCTACGGCGACCTCGTCATCGAATACACGCGCTGGCCTTCTAGCAACACAGCCGACGACGGAATAACGGCCGACGCTAGAAAAACGGCCCTCGTAGCGCTGCACGGCTTCAGCCGGCCCTTGGAAGACATGGCCCTGCTCCTGCCCTATTTACAGCCCCACGAACAACTTCTGGCTGTGCACTTGCCCGCCCACGGCCGGAGTTCCGGCCACCACCGCCCGCTTGAACTTGCCGACTGGGCGGACGCCATGGAGGCGCTGGCGGCCTCGCTCGAACTGCGACTCGGCGGGCGCACGGTCGCCTACAGTCTCGGCGGGCGCGTGGGCCTCTCCTGGTGGATGGCCCGCCCAGAAGCCATGTCCCATCTCGTTTTGATCGCACCGGACGGCCTTCGACGCTCCCCTAGCTATGCCTGGTCTGTCGACACCGCCTTGGGCCGCAGCATTCTCAAGCGCAGCCTCCGTCATCGGGCCGGCATGGTGCGCTGGACGAACCGACTCTTCACCTGGCGCCTCATCTCCAAGCACCACCACCAGTTCACCCTCTTTCATCTGGAAAGCGACACGATGTGGTCCATGGTCCAAGACTGTTGGCTCAGCATGCGCCAGTTTTGGCCCCACGGCATCCGCGGTTTTTTACGCGCAAATCCAGGCCGCGTTGAAATTCATTTGGGCGAGCGCGACAAAATCATCCCGCGCAGCGTCGCAAGCAAACTCGACAACCTGGTCGACGTTCACTTCCACCCCTTCGGCCACGGCCTGCTCCGCGACGAAGTCCTGTGCCGAATTGGCGACGGGCAAAAAAACCGGACCCAACCAGCAACCCCGACCGACCATGGACACAACTTGGATTGACCGCCTCAACAGTGACCGCGCCGCCGGTCGCAAGGGCTGGGTTGCCCTGATCGACCCCGACCACGCCGCCGCAGACGGCGACCTCGCCTGGCTCAACGACGCAAAACCGCACAGCATTTTCCTGGGCGGCTCGCTCGTCAGCTCGGGCAACATGACGGCCACAGCAGAATTAATCCGCGAGCAAACCGACCGGCCCATCATTCTCTTCCCAGGCTCACCAACCCAGCTCACCGGCGCGGCCGACGGCCTCCTCTTCCTCTCGGTCATCAGCGGCCGCAACCCCGAAGCCCTCATCGGAGCACATGTCCAGGCCGCCCCGCAAGTGCGCGCCCTCGGCCTGCCGACGATTCCATGCGGCTACTTGCTCATCGACGGCGGTCGCCCCACGGCAGCCTCCTACATGAGCGGTACCACGCCCATCCCAGCAGACCAACCCGAAATTGCCGCCACAACAGCCCTCGCGGGCGCCTACCTCGGTTTGCGCTGCATCTACCTCGACGCCGGCAGCGGCGCTAAACAAGCCATCAGCCCCGAACTTATCGCCGCCGTGCGCGCCGCAACGGACCTCCCGCTCATTGTCGGTGGCGGCATCCGCTCTGTTGACGCCGCCTTAGACGCTTGGTCGGCTGGCGCTGACCTTGTCGTAATTGGCAACGCGCTACAACAAAGCCCCGCTCTCAGTAGCCAACTCAGCGCCAAGCTGGCGCCGGCCCATTAAAACTCGTAACGCAGCCCCAGCGAGTAATGCCGGCCTGCCTGGGGGTAGTAAAAGTTCTCCGTGACCATATCGGCCAAGACATAACTGTACGTGTAGCCATTTGAAGAGTAGACCGCATCCAATGCGTTGTGCACCCAGAAGTCCAATCGCAGCGCCGTTTCCGATACGGATTCGCTCGCAGCTCCGAATTCAAGTCGCCAGCTTGCGCGTAGTTCCCCGATGTTGTAACCCGCAATGGATCGGTCCGCATTCGAGGTGTTGTCCAAGAATTGGCGGCCTACGTGCTTCATCGAAGCTTCCAAATCCAGGCCTATCGTCTCATCATCTAGCGCATGCCAGAGCAGTTGAGCGCTGGCAATACTGCGCGGGCTGAAGGCGATATCCGTCTGCTCGAACGCATTCACAACCACCGCATAGCCGTCAGTATAATCGTAAACAACCTGCTGAAAGTCAGAAATCGACGAGCGCATCAAGGTTGCCTGCAGCCCAATCTCGAACGCATCTGAAGCGCGCCAGCCCCCTTCGAGCTCCAATCCTACACGGCGCGAACGGTCGACATTGGTGCGGATCGGTGAGCCGACATCATTCAAGGCCCCAGTCAATACGAGCTGATCGCGGTAGTCCATGTGAAAAGCCGTGAGCGCCAAGGCCCAGTCTTCACCGCTGCTCCGCAGACCCAATTCCAGGTCGTTCAAGTGTTCAGGGCGGGGCGTAACGTCGCTTGGCGCGTCGATCCAATCTGCGCGGGACGGCTCCTTATTGGCCTGAGAAAAAGAAGCAAAGGCCAGGGTTTGATCGTTCACGCGGTAGTCCACGCCCAACTTGGGATTGAAGAAGAGAAAGGAGGCTGCATCGCCAGAGATCTCGATGGGGCGGCGATCACTGTCCAACCCCGAGGTGGAATAGCCCACGTCGCGGAGCTGCAGATCAATCGTCCCCTGCCAGCGGCCGTTGGAAGAACGCTGGACAAATCTCGCAAAGCCAGAAGCGTCAGTCTTGGTCCCAGTGCTCTCGTAGTAGCGGTCGCCCAAGGAAGCTGCCGGGGCCGATAGCCAGATGAGCTCGCCGAAGTGCGCGCCCTCGTAGACGTGGTATGCGCCCCCCAAGGTGAGGTCTGCGCGATCCCAGTTGCGCGTGCCACCCAAAATCAGCCCGTAAAAGTCATTGTCGAGCCAGCGGCGGCGCACGATATCCGCAGTCGACACCGTGTCGCCTGCGGCCGAAATCACGGGCGCCAGGCCGTAGTTCGCCAGCGCATCGCCGGGGCGTGACTGCTCGTAAAATCCGGCACCTGAAGTCCAGTGAAGGGCGGTAGACAAATCCCAGGCGCCAGCGCGCTGCTCGAGGTGGAACTGCTGGTGCTTTTGGCCATAGTCGTCGACTTCGTTCTCGTAGGTGTAGTAGTTCGATCGACGGCCTAGATTTAACAAATCCGTTGTCTGCTGGTCGGAGTAACCCTGGCCTGCTGCCCAAGAAGTAATGGCCTCATCGTCGCCACTCAACGCGACTTCCGGCACGCCCCACCACGCCTGGTACGTGCGCTCGTGGCCATCCATCAAGGTGTAGATCGCGCGGCCTCCTTTCCAGCTGCGCTCCAAGCTCAACTGCAGGCTGCGCAGATCGCTAGACGCACGGTCGATGTAGCCATCACTGACAGCGCTCGACAAGCGGCCCTTGACAGCCCAACCACTTTCCATTCGGCCCGTTGAAAATTGAACTGTCGAGCGGCGGGTGCCGAAACTGCCCGCACCAACCTGTAGACTGCCTCCGGCATCGCCTGAGAAGTCAAGTGTGTTGACTGAGATGGCGCCGCCAAAAGCGCCCGCGCCGAATGTGCTGCCCCCAGCGCCACGCACAACTTGAATGTCGTTGACGCCACTGGCCAGGTCTGGCAAATCAACCCAATACACACCTTGAGATTCAGCGTCGTTCAAGGGGATGCCGTTGATTGTGACATTGATACGCGTCGCATCGGAGCCCCGGAGGCGCATGCCCGTGTAGCCAACGCCGGCACCGGCGTCCGAGGTGACAACCGCACTGGGCGTGAAGCGCAGCATGTAGGGCAGGTCTTGGCCTGCATTGCGTGCGGCGATGTCCGCCTCATTCAATTCGACATGCACAAATGGAGAGCGTTCCGTAGCGCGAACTGCGGTGACGGCCGCAGCCGGCAAATCCACCTGCCAAACAGCTGTGTCCTGCTGTGAGAACGCCACTGAAAAAGACCCGAAGCCCAGAAAAAGAGAGAGTGAAATACGGTTCATACGTCGTGTTTTTTGACGCAGAGGCAACGCATTTCCTCGGAAAAATCCCGCAGGTATAGCGAATCGCTCCCTTACCGGAATTGCCCGGTCAGGTTCCAAGGGTTTGATCTCAGCCAAATGGCACCCCTGCGTTTCAGGCTCAAAATTAGGCCAAATTTATTTCTTACCCAGCATCTTCCCGCCGAGCAGCAAACCGAACCAAGGCCTATGTCCTAAGGGCGGGGTCAAATTGACTTGGGCGCCAAAGAAGTGGTATTGTCAGGTTCATTTTCATCGGCCCCGAAGGATCCAAGTCGGACAAAGGCCCTGAATTTTGGATCGAAAAGCCATGCACTGGAAAAGTTGGCCTGCCTTCTGATTTCGCTACTCCTCTTTAAGCGATGTCCGGAGTGCGCCACGCAGACGTTGAACCCCTGTCCAAGCAGCAAGCCAAGCCTGCAAAGAGCGCAAGACCTCTGCCTCCGAGCGCAGCAGATTTATCTGGACATCGCGGAATTCAAACGAGCTGATCGTACCGTAGGCCAAACGCTCTTCTGCCATTTTTAAGGTTTGACGGGCATTCGACAACGCCCGTTCGTTGAGGCCGTGTACGGCAGCTTGTGTTTGATAGCGGTCCCAAGCATTTCGAAACACTTGAGACGCCGCTTGCTGCTGGTTCTCGACATCGAGCGCGGCCATTTCTACCTGAATCTGAGCCTGCTGAATGGCCCGTCGCGTTGTGCCCCCATTGAACAAATTGAAATTCAAGCTCAGGCCAGCTGCCGTATTCACCGTTCGGCCAGAACCGGACAATTCCCCTGCAGAAAATTCACTCCGTTGGTCGCCAAAACTGGAAGACAACCCCAAAACAGGGTAAAGCCTCGACCGCGCTTGGTCGACGCCGATTCGCGTGATCTCCTCCGCCAAAAGGGCATTGGTGACGCCCGTTGTATTGCTTCTAACCTCCCGGTCCAACACGTCACGGTCCGCTAGAATCCCAGGGGATTCAAGGGGGCTTGTGAGCTGCCAGAAGTAATCTTCAGACTCCCCAAGCAAACGGTTTAGGTTTCGCATGGCAACTGTCCTTGCAACGGTTTGCTGTATGTACGCTGTGCTGTCTGCTAACAGCGAATTCTCGAATTGCAAGCGTTCAAAGGTGCCAGAAGAACCCAAATCGGCCTTGCGTTCAAGCCAAGTCAAACGGTCTCTTGACAAGGCGCATGAGGCCTTGAGCACAGCGAGCAACGCTTCTTGCACCAGGACTTCGTCATACCCGAGCATGACCGCTTCAACGGTCTGCTCAATGACCAACATGGCTTGGCCTTCTGATTGGGCCTCAATGGCCTCAAGTGACCGCTTGTTGGCGAACATGCCCATGCCGTCAAACAGGGTCCATGAAACCTGCCCGCCAAGATTGACCGACTCAGAGGCCAAACGCTCCTGAATGAACGAAGTAGGATTTTCACTTTGGTCGCTAACAGCCGAAGATGAAACTGCATTGATCCCAACTTGAGGCAGCGCACCTGCAGTTCCCCAAGTATTGTTCGCCGAAGCGGCTTCCACCTGCAGGCCCGCAACACGGATGCCGTAATTGTTCGACAAAGCCCGCGCCACCGCCTCGCTTTTCGTCAAGGACCCCTGCGCCAGCATGTTGCCTACTGAACCAGCCATGGCGACACAAAGTGAGCCAACCATCCAAAGAAAACGCAGCCTTTTCATTTCGATTCTTTGTTGAAGGATTCCAACATGGCCAACTCCCGGTTGGCCGGCTCGCCTGCATCCGTGTCCAGCCACTTCCCCTTCTTCACCCAGAACCACGTTCGGTGCAGGGGATTGATCCACTGCAAATAAATCGGCAGTAAGATGAGGATGATGACGGTAACGAACATGAGACCAAACGCTACCGAGATGGCCATAGGGATCAGGAATTGCGCCTGAAAACTCTTGTTGAGCATGAGCGGCGCCAATCCCGCAACCGTAGTAACTGAGGTCAAAAGTATGGGCCTGAACCGGCTCATTCCCGCATCCCAAATCGCCTCCTTCATGGTCTTTCCATTGACCAAATTGGTATTGTACGCAGCCATGAAAACCAGGGCGTCATTCACCAGGATGCCGATCAAGGCGATCATGCCGAGAATAGAGAACAAGCTGATCTGCGCACCCAGCAACCAGTGGCCGAGGCTAACGCCGATCAATCCAAAAGGAATCAAACCAAATACAGCCAAACCCTGCAAGGGAGACCGGAAAGTCAGGATGACAATGAAGAGCATCAGCGCGAAAATCAAAGGCATCACCGCTGATATACTCCGCTGGGATTTGGCTTGCTCACGGTTTTGCCCCTCAAAGCTGGGCTGAACCGAAGGGTACCGCGCGAGAATCAGTGGCACTACTTCCTCTTGAATCGCCGCACTGGCATCGCTTGCACTCACCCAAGGGCCGGCCAAATCCGCAGAGACTTGCACCTCGCGCTGTCCGTAAAGACGGTTGATGGTGCTGACTCCGCGCCCAACTGATATCTCCGCCACCTCGGTCAATGGAACCAATGCCCCCGTCAGGGTCCGCACACGGAAATCTTCCATCGCCCCGATGGAAGCGCGGTCCCTTTCATCTAGGCGGACCCATACACGCACTTCATCCCGGCCACGCTGCAAGCGCTGCGCCTCAGCACCAAAGAATCCCTGTCGTATTTGGGACATTAGCTCTTGTTCATTCAGCCCCAACTGATAGGCCCGAGGCTTTAGGATGACCTCCACTTCCTGCACCCCTTTTTGGTTGTTGTCGATGACGTCTTTGAGGTCGTCGCGCTGCAGCATGGCTGCCTTCAACTCTTCTGTGGCAGCTTCCAACGCCTCGATGTTGTTGCCAAGCAGCGACACTGAAATTGGACGGCCAAATGGAGAAAATGCGGCGAAACTGAGGTTTTCCGCTCCAAAAATTGGGCCTACCCTTTCTCGAATCATGGCGCTGATGTCCGTGGACTGCATCCCGCGCCGCTCGCCATCGAGGAGCTGGATATTGAGCAGGCCATTGTGCATTCCGGGCCCGATGCGCTTGTCCACCGCGAGGACCATGTGGAGCGAATCGTCCCGCCCTTCAGAAAGCTCCGCATCAACATCCCAGACGGCAGCCTCGATGAGGTCGAGCTGTGCCTTGGTCAAGTATTCCCTCGTTCCAGCTTGCATCGTCAGGTTGACGGTGAGGTTGTCGCCTTCGATGAACGGGAAGAACGTGGTTTTAACGAAGCCCCCACCGATTAGGCCTGGCACTGAAATAAGGAAAACCGCACAGATGATTGAGAAGGCGATCCAAGGATGGCGCAGGGTAGCTCCCAAGGCCGGCCCATACAGCCGGTCGCGCATCCAATCCATAAAGCCGCGCATTGTACGCTCTAACGCATTGGGCTTGAAGTCCCTTCGCAGCGCCTTTGAATGGCCGATGTGGGCAGGCAAAATAAGCGCGCCCTCCACCAAGGAGAACACCAGGGTCAAAATGATGACCGAGGCCATGTCTTGGAAAAAATCGCCCAGCCGCCCTTCGATGTAGAAGAAGGAAGAAAAGGCGACGATGGTGGTCAATATGGCCGCCAACACAGCTGGCAACACTTCCATCGTACCGTTGATTGTCGCCTGCATGCGGGACTCCCCCCGCTCATAGTGTTGGTATATGTTTTCCGCTATGACTATCCCATCATCCACTAGAATTCCGATCACCAGGATCATTCCAAACAGCGAGATCACGTTGATGGTAATGCCGAATTGACTCGCCAACATGAACATCCCCATGAACGACACGGGAATAGCCAAGGCGACCCAAAAGGCGATGCGGATGTTTAGGAACAACGCGAGCAACAAAACCACCAACAGGAATCCGATGATGCCGTTGTTGACCAGGAGGTCAATCCGTTGGTTGAGCACCACAGATGAATCCCGAATGACCTCAATTTGGGTGGCCCCTTCGCGGCTGTTGTAGGCTTCCATGTAGCGCCTCACCGCTGCGCTAATGTCCAAGATGGACTCCGTATTGAGGTTGTTCACTGTGACCGCCACAGCAGGCGCACCGTTGAACCAGTTCCTCGTCGGGTCGTTCTCCGACCATTGGTCGTGTACCTCGGCGACTTCGCCCAGGCGGACGATTTGGCCTTCCCTATTGGAACGCACAATAATGTCCCTCAGCGCCACCGCTTCGTATTCCTTGTATCGGC
>CALACF010000408.1 GCA_937890245.1 uncultured Flavobacteriales bacterium | reverse complement strand
GCGTTTCCATGACTTTGTGTGTCGGCGTCCATGGACGTTTCGGCAAGGCCCCTTTCTTTCAAAGCTGTAATCGCCCGGCTGGCCAGCGTGCGCTCAAGAGCTGCGCTTTCGACCATATCCTGAACACGCACCCATCCCTTCTGGGCAAACAGAGCCTCCATTACTGAGCCCATGCTCTGTGTCAGCCCGTTGGGCTCGTAAAACGTATCGCGCACGTATCTCCGCATGGGCGTAGTAGCGCTCCGTAGCAGCAGCAGCACGCTGCCGCTAGTGGGAGGCTCACCTTCGAGCAAAATGTCTACAATTTCAGTCGGTGTCATAGTATTAGTGTAACTACAGTGGCAGCCCGACGCAATTGTTATGGGAATGCACGCGTTGAGTGACCGCTGATATGGGATTCGGCCTCGAAGACGGTGTAGTTACGCTGTAATGCCCATCATCAAGCACGAACCGCACGGCCAACTGACGAATTTCAACTTCCAGCGGCAGTTCTCCCTCACCGTCAAAGAGGGAAACAACATGCGCGAGGTCTACAACAGCGATACCGACCGCACCCGGCTGGAGCAGGGGATTCTCGTCTATAACGGAGATGTTGTGCGAATCGCCCGTCAGGCCCCATCACCGATGGCCCAGGAGATGTACGACCTGCACAACGTCACCAGCGGTGCCCTGGTCAAGTCGGAGTCGGTATCCTACAGCGAGGCGCTCCAGCGCGTGATTGAGGCCACCCTTACCATCACCGGCGACGCGGATGACTCCGTCATCGCCGCTGTCATCACGCGGAACAACAACTTCATGTGAGGTGAAAGCCTCGCTGATCATCGACTCCATCTACGGCATGCGCACCGCCGCATGGTGCTCCGTTGCTGCCAACCGCATCTACCTGGCCGTGTTGAGTGTGGCCACGCCCACGCGGGATGGCCGGGAGCTTGTTGCCAGAGACGACGAGCTAGAGGCGGCCATACGGGCTGTCCCAGGGATCAAGGAATTCTACCTTCGTCGCATCCACAGCTTCCTCCAAACCATGGAAAAAGCGGACGACTGGCTCGACAGGCGCTACGTCAGCGAGGGGTGGGTGCTCTTGGGGTCTAAACTACGCCTCAAAGACTACATCGAGAAGAGGACGAAGCTGGTGTGCAGCCAGAGTGCGAACCACACCAACTTCTATCACACCAAGTGAGTGGGGCCGGATGCGTGGGTCGAACCCGCAACCCCCGATTTACGAGAGCGGCGCTCCCACATCGAGCTAATCCGGCGAAATTGGTGCCACAGGCTTGAGTTTAACAAGCATCTAACCATTTGGTATATGGCCGCTCTGCTGCTGGGTTACGGGGGCGCGAGATGGTCGGGGATGAGGGTGTGGAGCACTCCAGTCATCTCCCCAGAAAGGAACAGGCCGATGGCCGTGACGGTGCCCTCGTCGTCATTGAGCTTGAAATTCTCGACCTCAACCAGTGAGAACCTCCCACGCGCCTTCTGGAGAACCTCCACCAGTGACACCTGGTCGGACGACATCCACCCAAACTGAGGAGAGGTCTTCAGGTCGACGGCCCGCGTGCCGAGCTTGCCGTCCTTGATCGGGGCGAGCATGGCGACTTCACCCTCGGCAGTGTAGGCTTTGAATATGATTCCGTGCATTTTGAAACTCCCCGGCCTAAAATCAACCTTTTGGCGGTGTCTGGCATGTGACAACTATGTCCCCGTCGAACAGGCCGTCATCGTCAGCCTGCTTGTCGCAGCTCGTGCATAGAGGCCCGGATTGCTTGACTTTTCGCTCGCCGCGCTCTGGGCGCCCCTCCCAGCCCCAGGGGAATTTACCCTTCACCTCCTCGTAAAGCGCGTCTATCTCTTCTGCCATCTTCGGAAACCACAGCCGAAGCTCCGCCAGCTCGCCCGGCTTGGCAAAGGCCCCGCAATTATGAACAAGCCCAGACGGAGTGAGAAATGTGTGGTTCTGGGCGACTGACAGGTTCATCACGGGCCGGGCGGCGACAGCTTCCACCGACTGTATCCCCGTGAAGAGGGTCGACGATTCAAGGTACCCGTACCTTAGTGCCTGGTTCGACGATCTCCTTACCAGGTAGGACTTTCCTGACGGGCTGGATTTTGAAGGTGACGTGTTGATCCCGTAAACCTTCCCTTGCCGCAGCAAAAGCTCCTGAACCTGGAGGGCTAGGGTGGGGGACGATGTACCGTAAGCGCTCACGGCTTCTCCGTCGCGCTTACGCACAAACTCAGATCCGTCGCCGATCCACATCGACTCCAGCAGCTCTCGCTGTTGCTGCAACGTCGCGGACATCACATCCTCGTTGAAGAACTTTTCCGTGCAGTATCTCCCTGTAATGAAGCGTTGAGCAAAGTCTGAGGACGACTTACGCATGTTCCTGACAGTGATAAACTGTCTGCCCGTTCGCTTGTCTACCCACTCCCTCCTGTGCGCCGTGCGGAACAGCGTCGTAAGCAGCCTCTCGATGTAAGC
>CALACF010000407.1 GCA_937890245.1 uncultured Flavobacteriales bacterium | reverse complement strand
TTGTCCAGTGCGATGATCAGTCCTTGCAAGATATGCGCGCGCTCTTGCGCCTTGCGGAGCTCGTACTGCGTCCTGCGGACGATGATCTCGTGGCGGTGCTCTATATAATGAAAGAGCAATTCCTGCAAGTTCATCAGCTTGGGGCGGCCACCGGTCAACGCGATGTTGTTTACCGAGAACGACGTCTGCAAGGCCGTGTACTTGTAAAGCTTGTTCAGCACCACATTCGGGATCGCATCGCGCTTGAGCTCGAATACAATCCGCATGCCATTTCGATCCGACTCGTCGCGGATTTCTGAGATGCCCTCAATCTTCTTTTCGTTGACCAGTTCTGCAGCCTTGCGAACCATTTCCGACTTGTTCACCATGTAGGGAATCTCCTCTACAATGATGACTTCCCTGCCAGTACGGGTCTCCTCAAAGTGTGTTTTTCCTCGAACAACAATCCGGCCTCGGCCGGTTTCAAAGGCATCGCGGACCCCTTCCATGCCGTAAATGATGCCGCCAGTCGGGAAATCCGGCGCCTTGATGTGTTCCATCAACTCAGCAACCGTAATCTCCGGATTGTCGATCATCGCGACCGTGCCGTTGATGATTTCCGTGAGGTTGTGGGGCGGCATGTTGGTCGCCATTCCGACTGCGATGCCAGAGGCTCCATTAGCCAAAAGAGCCGGAATCTTCGCGGGCAAAACCGTGGGTTCCTTCAGCGAGTCATCAAAGTTGTTTGAAAGATCAACCGTCTCCTTGTCGAGGTCGTTGAGCATTTCCTCGGCAATCTTGCGCAAACGGGCCTCCGTGTAACGCATGGCCGCGGGGTTGTCGCCGTCGATCGAACCGAAGTTACCCTGGCCGTCAACCATCGGATAACGCAGAGACCAAGGCTGGGCCATCCGCACCATGGCGTCGTAAACTGACGAGTCACCGTGGGGGTGGTATTTACCGAGAACCTCACCAACGATACGCGCCGACTTCTTGTGGGGGCGGTTCGACAGGATGCCCAAGTCGAGCATGCCGTAGAGCACCCTGCGGTGCACCGGCTTCAACCCATCCCGCACATCGGGCAGGGCCCGTGACACAATCACCGACATCGAATAATCGATATACGCCGACTTCATTTCATCCTCAATCGCAATTGGGACGATCTTTTCTCCTTCCGCCATAGCTCAAGCAAAACAGCGCCCGCGCGCGAAGCATTTCGCACGTCAGAACGTTCGTACGAAAATACCGCAAGGATTTTACCCCGTTCCTACGGAATCCTGTGTATTTTGAACAAGGCTCACGGTCGGTTGTGGATAATCGGCGGAGCAGGATGAATTGGCATGAAAAAGACGCAATAATTTTACAAGGCAATGGATGCAAAATTTTCTCCCCGCGTCAAGGACGTGATAGGTTTCAGCCGTGAAGAGGCGAAACGATTAGGCCACAATTACATTGAGGTCGAGCACCTACTATTGGGCATCATCCGAGAGGGTGAAGGCACCGCAGTGCGCATTCTGGAAGGCTTGAACGTGGACATGGCGCGGCTTCGGAAGATGGTCGAAGGTAGTTTTGGGGCAGATCTGCCCAGCCGAAATGAAAGTGGTAACGTCCCAATCCGCAAGAATGCGGAGAAGATTCTGAAGGTTTCCTTCCTGGAAGCCAAGGTTTTCAAGACCCCCGTCGTCGGCACCGAGCATCTCCTCTTGTGCATTCTCAAAGACGAGGAGAACCAAGCTTCCAAAGCCCTGCTCGCGTTGAACGTCGATTACGAGGAGGCAAAACAAGAATTTGAAAGCATCCTCAGCGAAGGTGGCGGCCTCATTACGCCTCCTCGCGCAGAATTTCCAGACATGTCAGACGACGAATCATCAGCCCTCCCTCCCAGCGGAGGATCGCGCGGCGGCACAAGTACCAAATCAGACAGCAAGAGCAAAACGCCTGTGCTGGACAATTTTGGACGCGACCTGACCATGATGGCCGAGGAAGGCAAACTCGACCCGATTGTGGGACGTGAAAAGGAAATCGAACGCGTGAGTCAAATCCTCTCGCGGCGCAAGAAGAACAACCCGATTTTGATCGGTGAGCCCGGCGTCGGCAAGAGTGCTATTGCGGAGGGCTTGGCCTTGCGCATCATCCAGAAGAAAGTTTCGCGCGTGCTGTTCGGCAAGCGAATCGTCACCCTGGACATCGCTTCACTTGTGGCTGGAACAAAGTACCGCGGCCAGTTTGAGGAGCGCATGAAGGCGGTGATGAACGAGCTGGAAAAGAGCCCCGACGTCATCCTCTTTATCGACGAAATCCACACGATTGTGGGAGCCGGTGGAGCGAGTGGATCGTTGGACGCCAGCAATATGTTCAAGCCTGCCCTTGCACGTGGTGAGATCCAATGCGTCGGAGCAACCACCTTGGACGAATACCGCCAGCACATTGAGAAGGACGGTGCATTGGAGCGCCGCTTCCAGAAAGTACTTGTTGAGCCTACAAACGTTGAAGAGACCGTCCAGATTCTGAACAACATCAAGGACAAGTACGAGGAGCACCACAGCGTGTCTTACACCGATGAAGCACTGCTCGCTTGTGTCAAGCTGACGGAACGCTATATCACTGATCGCCATTTGCCAGACAAGGCCATCGACGCCTTGGATGAGGTGGGATCACGCGTGCATTTGAAAAACATCAACGTGCCCAAAGAAATCCTTGAAATCGAGCAGAAAATCGAAGACATCAAGGAAGAGAAAAATCGCGTAGTTCGCAGCCAGAAATACGAAGAGGCCGCCCGATTGCGTGACGATGAACGCCAGCTGATTAACCAATTGGCCGAAGCAAAGGGCAAATGGGAAGAGGAAAGCCGCACCCACCGGGTGACCGTGACCGTGGACCACGTCGAAGAAGTCGTGGCCATGATGACAGGCGTTCCAGTCCAGCGGATTGCTGAGAAGGAGAGCGGGAAATTAACGCGGATGGAGGGTGACATGGGCGACCGTGTGATCGGCCAAAGCGAAGCAGTTCAAAAGGTGGTTCGCGCCATCAAGCGAAACCGGGCCGGGTTGAAAGACCCGACCAAACCCGTAGGATCATTTATCTTCTTGGGACCGACAGGCGTTGGTAAAACCCAGTTGGCAAAAGAGCTCGCGCGGAATTTGTTTGACTCGGAAGATTCACTCATCCGCATCGATATGTCGGAGTACATGGAGAAGTTTGCCGTGTCGCGATTGGTCGGAGCACCTCCGGGATATGTCGGCTATGAAGAAGGCGGGCAGCTCACCGAGAAAGTGAGGCGCAAGCCCTACTCTATCGTGTTACTCGACGAAATAGAGAAGGCGCACCCAGATGTGTTCAACTTGCTTCTGCAGGCTTTGGACGATGGCCAACTGACCGACAGCATGGGCCGGAAAATCGACTTCCGCAACACCATCATCATCATGACATCGAACATCGGCGCCCGCCAATTACAGGACTTTGGCACTGGGGTCGGGTTTTCGACCGAATCAAAGAAGTCAAGCATCGGCGACGACCGCCGCGGTGTGATCGAAAATGCCTTGAAGCGCGCCTTCGCACCTGAGTTCTTGAACAGGATTGATGACGTGGTCGTATTCAACAGCTTAGAGCGCGACGACATCCACAAAATTATCGATCTGGAGCTGGCCAAGCTCTTTGGACGCGTTGAATCACTGGGATACAGCATCAAGCTCACGGACAAAGCAAAGGACTTTTTGGTGGACAAAGGTTACGACCAGAAGTTTGGAGCTCGCCCATTGCGCCGCGCTTTGCAGAAGTACCTCGAGGACCCGCTCGCCGAGCAAATTGTTTCGGCAAAAATTGAAGAAGGTGACAGCATCAAAGGTGACCACGATGGAAAGGCTGACAAGCTCTCAATTCAGATTGTCAAGGCCAAGAAGACACCCAAGCCAGCGAAAAGTGCTAAAACGGCAGATGACAACAAGGGCAAGAAGGCGGAATGAACCGATTTCAAGCCCTGGTAAAGTTCTTTGCGCACCGGTACCGCCTAGCGGTGCTGCTCTTTGCGCTCTGGTCTTTGTTCATTGCTGATGTTGACGTGTTCCGCATGGTCGAAACCCGCCACGAACTAAATGTGATGAAGGACAAGATCGCCTTCCACCAGGCCGAGATTGCCGACTTGAACCACAAGTTGGATGACATCGCTTCAAATCGCTCGCACTTAGAGCGTTATGCGCGTGAAGCGTACTACATGTGCAAGTCAAATGAGGAGGTATTCCTCATGGAATGAAATCAGCGGCCCAGCACCACTTCTAGGAAGTTCGGCAGGGCATTTGTCACAGTCAAAGCCGTGAAAATGATGCCAAACACTGCGCCGCCCAAGTGGGCGTCATGCGCGATCCGCGATCTCTTGCCCGTTTGCCAATACTCGTAAGCGAGATAGCCGATGCCGGCTAGCCAGGCTGGAATTGGGATGATAAAGAACAGGAGCAATTGTTCACTCGGGAACCGAATGATAAAGGCAAAAATGACCGCTGCCACCGCGCCCGATGCGCCGAGTGAAGCATAATTCGGTCTGTCGCGCTTTGTCTGTAATGCAGGAAGTGCTGCTGCGAATATGCCGCCAAAATACAAGATGCTGAAGCCGTATAAGGGAAGCCAACTCGCTTCACCCCAGGCGCCTGCCACCATGAGTCCCTCAACCATAGCGCCAAAATTATACAGCACGAACATGTTGATCAGCAGATGCCCCCAATCAGCGTGGACGAAGGCGTGCGTGAGCATACGCCAATACTCGTTGTGATGCTTGAAGCGATAGGGCGAAAACCACAGTCGTTCCAGCCGTTTCTGCTTTTTGAAGCCCTGAATTGACAGGACAATTGTCACAATGAGAATCAGGTCAAGCACTTCCATTTCAGCTGCTGTGATCTGAAATGATGTGCCAACCTGAATCGGTCCCTGCCCCGGATTTTGCGCGTGCCCAAATCAAGGTAAAATGACCGTTGAGATCGCCGAGCGAGTCGCTGCGCTGTAGATGCCACGCTCCGAGCATAAAAGCATGGTCGTTTCCTAGCGGGTCGAGTTGGAGTACGTCGAAATGGAGTTGGCCCATATGTTCCGGGGTCGGGTAGCCGCTTTGGTAGTTTGCCAATGTCGTCGACCAGCCGTAGCTCGGGCCTTTGGATCCGACAAATAACAAGCTGTCACTGTGCCAATAAGGCAACATGAAGCCCGTAAGATCGCCCGTGTTCCAGGCCTGCTCTTGAGCCGCCATATTTTGCTCGATGTCTGTTCGATCTGCTGGGCCGAAGCCGGTCGGCTGGCTGTTAGATGCTCCGAATTGGCATGAAGAAAGGCCCAAGATGAGCGCCAGTCCGAGGGCCAGCCGCGAGGTTGCGGGCTTAGACATTGAAACGGAAGTGCATGATGTCGCCATCGCCCAGGACGTAAGTTTTGCCCTCGACTGAGAGTTTACCTGCTTCTTTGACAGCTTGTTCTGAGCCCAATTCGATGAAGTCTTCGTACTTCATGACCTCTGCGCGGATGAAACCCTTTTCGAAGTCGGTGTGGATGACGCCGGCTGCTTCAGGTGCGGTGGCGCCCTTGTGGACTGTCCACGCGCGAACCTCTTTTACGCCTGCGGTAAAGTAGGTCTGGAGTTTAAGAAGCTTGTAGGCCTCACGAATCAATTTGGCAACACCCGCCTCCTTGAGCCCCATTTCCTCGAGGAACATTTGGCGCTCCTCTGGCTCGTCGAGTTCTGCAATATCGGATTCGATGCCCGCTCCAATGACCAGCATCCCCGCTCCTTCTGCGTCAGCAAATTCGCGCACCTTGTCCACGTATGCATTGCCGGTGACCACACTGCCCTCGTCTACATTGCAGACGTACATAACGGGCTTGGAAGTAATGAGTTGGAGCTCGTGCAGGAACTCCAGATCCTCCTCTTCGATTTCCAAGGACCGAACAGACGTGCCCGTTTCGAGCGTTTTTTCGAGGCGAACCATCAGGTCGTACTGCTTCTTGGCGTCCTTGTCGCCAATACCGGCGGCGCGCTTGATCTTGCTCATCCGTGCTTGGATGGACTCGAGATCCTTTAGCTGTAGCTCAATATCGATCACTTCTTTGTCGCGGACCGGGTCCACTGATCCATCAACGTGGATGATGTTGTCGTCATCAAAGCAACGCAGTACATGAAGGATGGCGTCCGTCTCGCGAATGTTCGACAGGAATTGATTGCCGAGGCCATCGCCCTTGCTGGCGCCCTTGACCAGGCCCGCGATGTCGACAATTTCGACCGTCGTCGGCAGTACGTTTTGGGGCTGGACAATTTCTGCAAGCGCGGTCAAGCGGTTGTCGGGTACTGCAATCACCCCCAGATTGGGCTCAATTGTACAGAACGGAAAATTGCCACTTTGCGCCTTGGCGTCAGAGAGACAGTTGAAGAGGGTGGACTTCCCGACGTTGGGCAGGCCAACGATGCCGCATTTCAAAGCCATTTTTTGAGAATTTCGTGCAAAGATACGCGTTGGTGACGGGCCAAAGCATCCCGGCGTACTACCTTCGCACCATGTCGCAAACCCACACGATTCCCGAAATCTGCAGCCAAGTACGCAGAGACATTGTCCGCATGGTCCATGCTGTAAACTCAGGCCACCCGGGCGGTTCACTAGGTTGTACCGATTTTTTGGTCAACCTGTATTTCGACGTGATGAAGTTGGACCCGGCCAATTTTTCTATGGACGGAGCAGGCGAGGACTTGTTTTTCCTGTCAAACGGACACATTTCACCGGTCTGGTACAGCGTGTTATCACGCCGAGGATTTTTCCCAGCCGAGGAGCTCGGAACCTTCCGCAAATTGGGCACGCGATTGCAGGGCCACCCCGCCACCAAGGAGGGCTTGCCGGGGATTCGCTCAGCTTCTGGTTCGTTGGGGCAAGGCTTGAGCGTGGCGTGTGGAGCTGCGCAGGCAAAGAAACTAAATGGCGATGACCGCCTCGTGTACACCTTGCACGGCGACGGAGAATTACAAGAGGGTCAGATTTGGGAGGCAGCGTTGTACGCTGTCCAGCACAAAATTGACAACCTGATAGCGACCGTGGACTGGAACGGGCAGCAAATCGATGGCGCGTGCGACGACATCATGAGCCTCGGCGATTTGGAGGGGAAGTGGAAGGCCTTTGGCTGGACCGTGCTGACCATGGATGGCCATGATTACGACGATTTGGATCGAGTGATGAAGCTGGCCAAGTCCATGACGGGCAACGGCAAGCCCATCATCATATTGATGCGCACTGATATGGGCCACGGCGTGGACTTCATGGAAGGAACGCACAAGTGGCACGGCGTCGCACCAAACGATGAGGAACTCGAGCTGGCCTTGAATCAACTGCCTTCTACTATTGGCGATTACTGACATTGAATCGATCGAAGTGCTAAAATTTAGATGTCGAGAAATAAACCGCAAGGCAGTCATTGTCTTCCTGGTGTATGCAACGGTAAAGACGACGATTGCTTTGCTTGTTTGGTTTGGCCTGACTTCTGCTATGGCCGCCCAGACGGTACGGCCAGGAGGTGGCGAAAAAGGCCGATCTGGTGCGCAGACCGAAGTTGAGACGACGCGCATCTTGTTTGTCTTCGACGCTTCCAATTCGATGAATGCCTTTTGGGGACGACAGCGGAAATGGCAGGTTGCCACCGAATTGTTGTCTGCCTCTCTTGACAGCCTTTATGGTGTTGAAGGTTTGGAGCTGGGACTGCGCGTTTATGGGCATCAGACGCGCCACGTACAAGGGCAGCAGGATTGTGATGACACCGAACTACTCGTGCCGATTGGCCGGGGGACGAATTTGATTATTCGCAAGGAATTGGGCCGGCTGCGGGCGCAGGGGACAACGCCGATTGCGCGGTCGCTTCTATACGCAGCCGACGATTTTGCGCGTACGTCTGGTCCCGGCAGAAATGTCATCATCCTGATTACAGATGGTATTGAGGCCTGTGATGAGGACCCTTGTGCAGTTTCGCGGGCCTTGCAAAGTCAGGGAATTATCGTGCGGCCATTTATTATTGGCATCGGTTTGGAACAGAAGTACAAGGAGACTTTTCGCTGTGTGGGCAATTATTTTGACGCTTCCGATCGCGAAACATTTGAGCGCGTTCTTGATATCGTCATTTCGCAAGCGATGCACAATACGACGGCGCAAATTGACCTGATGGACCACAACGGACGGGCGCTTGAGACTGATGTGCCCGTTTCGATTTACGAGCAGGCTTCTGGTGCATTGCGCGATCATTTCGTTCACACCATGAACCACAAGGGCCGGCCAGACACCTTGGTTTTGAGTCCGGTCCCCTCCTATCGCGTTGTGGCCCACACCATCCCGCCACTGGTGCTGGACAATGTAGCGATTGAGCCAAAACAGCACAACCACATCGAGATGAACGCCGCTCAAGGCTGGCTGGACCTAGGGCTCGGACGCACTCGAAGCGACTTGAACGGAGTCACCGCTCGTGTGATGCGCAATGGATGTGAACTCGTCCACCTCCAAAACTTGGGCAGCAAGGTCAAATACTTGGCTGGGGTGTACGACCTGGAAATTGCCACGTTGCCGGTAACATTGATCGAGGGCATTGAAATTGGCGGAGGGCAAGTGGTGCCGGTTGCCGTGCCAGAGCCTGGCGCCCTATCACTCAACACGGGGACTGCTGGTTACGGTGGAATTTTTGTTCGCCGTGCTGGGGATTGGCATCAAGTCATTCCCTTCGACGGAGGCAATCCAACCGGGCGATACAATCTTCAACCGGGCGAATACATGATGGTTTTCAGGGCAAAACGCGCCGTGGACTCTACGCTCAGCGCGACCCACCCCTTCACAATGCGCAGCGGCGCACCCACCCATTTGAATCTGACAAAATGAACGAATTGCTGAACATGAGCGAGGCAGACCTCGCCGCACTTCCTAAGAAAGACACGCGATCGGGCTTCGGCCAAGGGCTTTTGGAGCTCGGAAGCACCCACCCTAATGTCGTCGCAATGTGTGCTGACTTAACGGGTTCGCTGAAAATGAACGCCTTTCAAGACGCCTTTCCCGACCGCTTCTACCAAGCGGGCATCATGGAGGCCAACATGATCAGCGTTGCCTCAGGCCTGACCATCGGCGGCAAGATTCCATTCACAGGGACATTTGCCAATTTCTCGACTGGCCGGGTCTACGACCAGATTCGCCAGAGCGTTTGTTATTCGGACAAGAACGTCAAGATTTGTGCCTCGCACTGCGGCGTGACCCTGGGCGAAGACGGTGCCACTCACCAGATACT